>JBEANW010000045.1:0-15449 GCA_041165225.1 Cyanobacteriota bacterium
CAATTGACGCTGAGAAATTTCCTCTTTATTGTATACATCAATAATTTTCTGTCATAAATCAAGTGAATACGCCTTCATTTTCCACTACAACTTAATTTAGATTAGTGTATCTCACTTATTCGAGAACCGCTATACACTAGTTGTCACTGCAACCACGAGGGGAATAATCAGAGATTTTGACCCTTTGAGATCTGAAACATCAGTACCTAAAGTCTTTTGTGTAGATTTGATTTCTTTGATATCCTCGATCGCTGCATCAAGTTTAGTTTCTACTTTAGTTAGTCGCAGATTTATATCAGTGGTATTGTCGTTAAGTTTATCTAGTTTTTGATCGAGTTTGTCAAATCTCTGCTCGAATCGAGTCAGAATTTCTTTGAGGTCTGATTCTATTTGTACACTCATTGCTACAATTCAGCTAGGTTTTTAATCGAGAAGCTGTACCCTTTGATCGTTAGACAGCTTCTTTTTTAATTGTATATTTATTCGTTATCAAGACAGCGATCGTTTACCCTTTAGGGCTTTTTTAATTTCCCCTTCTGGAAAATGTGATACGTCGATCTGATGTTAAAGCGATCGCAACTAAAGTTTCCTCAATTGGAGATTCTTTAAGCAGGAATCGCTATTTTAGACAAACTAGATGTGCATTTTTCTAATCCAGAAAATTTAGAGAAAATTTAGATTAATCACTAAAAAACTGTCCTGCCAAATCGGTAATATCAGTATCGGGAATTTCGGACTGTTGCCATTGCGCTACCGTATTCAAACTACCATCTAAGAACATACTTTGACAGGCTTTTCTTTGGATTTTACCGCTAGAGGTTTTCGGGATGCTGCCAGTTTTGAGCAAGGATACGGCAAAGACATTAGCCATATTCTGTTCTCCTACTGCTAGGCGAATTGCTCCGATCACTTCCTCAGCATTGATGGTGCGTAAATCAGTCCGATTGATCTCATGCGCCACAACTAATTGTTCTTCTCCTCCTACGTCAACGCTAAAAGCAGCACCATGATTTGGACGGAGGGCTGGATGACAGTCTGCTACTGTTTCTTCGATGTGTTGGGGATAGTGATTCCGTCCCCAAAGAATCATCATATCTTTGATGCGCCCCGTGATATAGAGTTCACCGTCTTTGATAAATCCCAAATCCCCTGTACGTAGGTAGGTTTTAGCGGGATGATCAGCTAAAGTTGCCTGAAAAGTTGCCTCGGTTTGTTCTTCTCTTTGATAGTATCCTGCCCCAATACCTTTCCCTGCTGCCCAAATTTCCCCAACGCGATCGCTTTCACACTGAGTTTTAGTTTCAGGATCGACAATCATAATTTCGTCTCCTAACCAAGGATGACCACAGCTAACGATGGCTTTGGAATTAGGATGTTCTGCGGCTACTGCGACCACCTTGTCTACTGTTAGGGCTTTTTGATCAAGATAAGCAATAGTCGGATATTCAGCAACATTGATCCCCGTGATAAATAAGGTCGCCTCAGCCATGCCGTAACAGGGATAGAAGGCCTCTTTTCTGAAGCCACAGGGTTCATATAGCTGACTGAACTTCTCTAGGGTTTCTGCCCGTACAGGTTCTGCCCCCGTAAACGCTACTTCCCAGTGACTGAGGTCTAAACTAACTCGCTGTTCGTCGGTAATCTTTTGACAGAGAAGATCATAAGCAAAATTTGGCCCTCCACTGGTGGTGATCTGATATTTAGATAATGCCTGAAGCCAGAGAAAAGGGTTTTGTGCCAAAGCGATCGGCGACATTAATACCGCAGGTAGTCCTGCAAATATGGGCTGCATCACCCCCCCAATTAATCCCATATCATGAAACATCGGCAACCACATCAAAATTTTAGTTTGGTCATGATGACCAAAAGATTGATAAATAACTTGGGAGTTGTGCAGCACGTTGCCGTGAGTCACCATGACCCCTTTTGGTTGCCCTGTTGAACCAGAAGTATATTGCAAGAAAGCCAGGGTATCACCATCAATTTTAGGTGGCTGCCAGGAATCAGCTAAACTAAGATCGACCCGATCGCTCTTCATCCAGGATAAATCCTTAAGCTTGAGAGCCATTAAACCTAAAGAGGGGTGAGCAACCAACTGTCCTTTGACGCGATCAGCAAATTCTTGGGTAGTTAAAATAATTGAGGCTTGACAATCGACAATACGGTCTTGATACTGGCTAAGGGATTTAATATGCTGTCGGGGATAGTCGGTAACGGCAACAACTCCAGCATAGAGACAACCCATAAAAGCAGCAATAAACTCTATGCCAGCATTGTAGGGATAAACTAATAAAGCGCGATCGCCTGGTCTTACTTTAGCTGATAATTCTACTGCGATCGCTCGTGCCTGGAGGTCTAATTGTTGATAGGTACAGCTAGCGGATTCATGTTCGCCATCGGCTAAAAAAGTATAGGCAGTTTGGTAGGGTAAAATTGTCGATTTATCAAGTAAAACGTCTACTATGGTGGAATAATTTACCATTTGTTTACTATTCTTTAAACAATGACTGTAAGATTTCCCTATAATGTAGTCCAATAATGGAGGAATATTAAACCGTGGGGAGCATAAAAGTAGCAATTGTCGGTGTAGGAAACTGTTCTAGTTCTCTTATCCAAGGAATCGAATACTATCGAGATAAAGGAGCAGAAGATGCCATAGGCTTGATGCACTGGGATTTGGGCGGTTACAAGCCTTACGATCTTGAAGTGGTTGCTGCGTTTGATATTGACCAGCGCAAAGTAGGAAAAGATGTCGCCGAAGCGATTTTTGCTCCTCCCAACTGTACAACTATTTTCTGTGAAAACGTTCCTCCCACTGGGGTAACAGTGGAAATGGGAGCATTGTTAGACGGTGTTGCAGCCCATATGAATGGTGCTGATGAAAAATATACTTTCGTGGTTAGCGATCGCCCTGAACAGTCAAAGGCAGATATTGTCAACAGTCTTAAACGGTCTGGCACAGAGGTTTTAGTCAATTATCTTCCCGTCGGTTCCCAGGAAGCCGTCGAGTTTTATGCGGAATGCGCTTTGGATGCAGGAGTTGCTTTTGTGAACTGTATCCCTGTATTTATTGCTAGTCAGCCTCTATGGGCAGAGAAGTTTGAACGTCACGGGATTCCGATTATTGGCGATGATATCAAGTCTCAGTTTGGTGCCACCATTAGTCATCGTACTTTAGTCGATCTCTGTAAAAAACGCGGAGTCAAAGTTGAACGGACTTATCAGCTAAACACTGGCGGTAATACAGATTTCCGTAATATGCTCGATCGCACTCGTCTAGATTCTAAGAAAGAATCAAAAACCGAAGCAGTACAGGGAGTGATTGCCAAACGTCTAGAAGATGAAGATATTCATGTTGGCCCTAGTGATTATGTTCCTTGGCAAAAAGATAACAAGGTGGCATTTATTCGCATCGAAGGTAAATTGTTTGGCGATGTGCCAATGAATTTAGAAATGAGACTTTCTGTGGAAGATTCCCCCAATTCAGCAGGGGTCGTGATAGATGCCATTCGCTGCTGTAAGGTCGGTTTAGATCGCGGTATTGGTGGCGTGCTGATTGCTCCTTCCGCCTACTTTATGAAGCATCCTCCAGAACAGTTTACTGATGATGAAGCTTATCAAATGACAGAGGCTTTTATTGTTGAACGGTAATTTTAGAATTTACGTCTAGTTAGGATTGCCAAACTGGTGGTTCTAACTTTTTTTATCGTCAAGATTATTCAATGTAGGGTGGGCAAAATTTAAACTATTGAATAACTATAAAAACCTCAAATACTTTTAGCTTAATATCCCAAACTGTTGTATTTTAATTCGGCTATTTTTTGCTGATTTTGCTCAAGATCAGCTACCTTTCTGGCTTGAACTGCGGCTGGACTCATAAAGATTGCCGATTCTGGCTTAGATATTGTCAAATGACTATCTTGAGAAGCTTCTTGAGCGAGCTGAAATTTAATAGTTTCGTTCACTGCTACCAATTGCCGTTCTTGTAGCTGTAAATCTTCTAGATGTTGATATTCCTGACTCCAGAGCTTAGGAATCTTTACCGTTGAGACATAGAGACTAATACTGGCAGTCATAGTAGCGATCGCCAAGGCAAAAGAACCTTTTTGAATCAGGGAGAGGGTTTTCAGATTCTTGGGTAGGGTGTTGGAATCATGGAAAGCCTGGGATTGGAAAACTTTTGCTGGCGATCGCCTAACTATGTTAGGTTGATTAACTGCTTCCTGGGGTTGAGTAGGGGGATAATAGTAATCAGTCGAAAAATCGGATTGTCGAAGAGCAGACATTGATCAACCTCCATATTTATATTTTGTCATTAAGCCGTTGGGCGAATTTTAACTCATATTTTCAAAAATGATAAGAGGAAAAACCAAGAACTAAGAGCTAAAAACTAATTAATAAATAAATATACAGATGCAGGTAATAATTGTGGGTGCAGGCCCGACTGGTGCAGTCTTGGCGCTAATGCTGGTGAGAAAAGGGATCAAAGTAAAACTAATTGAAGCTGCGCGCAATTTTAAGCGACAATTTCGAGGAGAGGGATTGATGCCCAGTGGCTTAGATGCCCTCGAACAGATGGACTTGCTTCAGTTATTGCCCAATATTCCCCATCAAACCATCGACGCTTGGGAATTTTTACTGTCCCACCGTAGTTTATTTAAAGTAAATGAGCCATTCGAGGCAGCAGGAAGATGCTGCACTACAGTTTCCCAGCCTCATCTGTTGGAAGCCATTATTCAAGAGGCTGCAACTCATGCTCAATTTGAATTTATCCAGGGAGAAGCCGTTCAGGATATTTTGACTACGGTGGGGGGAGATCCTTTGGCTGTAGATCTATCTATAAATCAACTAGATCATCGTATCAGTGGGGTTAAATTAAGTTCTGGCAAGGAAATTAATGCCGATTTAGTGATTGCTGCGGATGGACGCAATTCTGTAATTCGCAAAAAAGCTCAGATCAATTTAACTAAACTACAAAATAACATTGATATTTTATGGTTCAAACTCGATTCAGGGGTTTTGTCGTCGTCCAGCAATACTTTTTACTCTATTATTCAGGGCAAAGATGCCTTTGGTCTATTTCGAGGGTCATCTGGTGAACTACACATTGGCTGGGGACTCCATCCAGAGGATAATTACGATAGTCAAAACATTGATTGGGCAGATAAATTAGCAGCCACTTCTCCTCCCTGGTTAGGGGAGCATATCTTGCAACATCGAGCCAGCTTAACCCCACCACTGCTATTGTCGGTAGTTGTTGGTAGATGCGATCGCTGGTCAATACCAGGACTCCTTCTGCTAGGGGATGCCGCCCATCCCATGTCACCGATCCGCGCTCAAGGAATCAATATGGCATTTCGTGATGCGATCGTTGCCACCAACCACTTAGTCCCTGTCTTAAGTAATTCAGCAGCTAATTTAAGTCAAATTGATGGGGTATTACCCTTGATTCAACAGGAAAGAGAACCAGAAATTATCCGTATTCAGCAACTACAGGCACAGGAAATGAGTCAGGCTGAACTACTGCACAACAGCGCCTTTGTTCGTTGGGGCGCTAAAACCTTTGCTCCAATCCTCCGCCCAGGGATCAAATATTCCTGGTTGAGAAGACAAAAGCAAATGCGCCAGGGAGTAACGCAGGTAACTTTACAGCCATTTTCAGTTGAATAGACTTCGTTGTTAATTAGTAGCGCGAGGCACACCCCACACTACCGATTTTGATTATTTCAACCCAACAAGTTTAAAGTGGACGCGCTACTACAATTTAACTAGTTGTTCGCTTCCTCAAGTGGGAACAGCTTCCCCAGGACGTAGACTTGCCCACTTACCAGTTTCTTGCACAAAGCTTTGACAGCCCACTACGTCCCATTCCATTTCAATGGTGTCCGCTTCGGTGCGAATATTGACATTGATACTAGGTTCTTGGGGTTCAAAGGTAGGATGTTCCGTTAAGTGGGGTTGTTGATGCTGGGTTTCTACTGCGTTATAAGTTTGACAGTGGTCTACATAGTGGCAGTTAATACAGATACACATGTTTTTAATCTAGATATAAACGCTTCTCACAAGGCTTAATGCTTTAATTGTAATTCTAGTCAAAGAAGACCTATGATGAGCATAGCCAAAATAAAATCATATTTAGCCAAGGTTGATTTTCCTGGGGATTTAGCTTTATTGCCTGATCAAGCTTATTTGGTGGGTGGTTCGGTCAGAGATGCTTTACTGCAACGTTATCGAAATCCCCCAGATTTAGATTTTGTCTTACCCGAAAAAGCGATCGCCACGGCCAAAGAATTTGCTAATTTATATGGCGGTGGGTTTGTTATTTTGGATGAGGAGAGGGAAATTGCCAGGGTAGTATTTGACCAGGGGACTTTAGATTTAGCGAGTCAGGAAGGAGCTAGTTTAGAGACGGATTTGCACCGCAGAGACTTTACGATTAATGCGATCGCCTACAATCTTAAGTCGCAACAACTTGTCGATCCTTTGGGGGGTTTAGCCGACTTAGAACAGAAAGTTCTGCGGATGGTTGCGGTTAAAAACCTAGAGGATGATCCCCTGAGACTACTTAGAGCCTATCGTCAGGCTGCCCAGTTAAATTTTACCATTGAGGCAGAAACTCAAAAAGCAATTGGCGATCGCGTCGCGTTATTATCCACCGTGGCAGCAGAGAGAGTTCAGGCGGAATTGAATTACCTGCTAGTTGCACCCCAAGGAGATAAATGGCTGGCAGCAGCCATAGAGGATGGTTTATTAAATTTCTGGCTACCCACTAGCGATCGGACAGATTTAGCAGCGTTAGAGGGTATAACCACAGCCATTGAGGGTTTTCTGGAGATGGGTGGTGATCGATCACAGTTAAAGATCTTGACCAAGTTATCTGTACTAGTAACTTCGGAACCTGACCTAGCCGAAGCCGAATTAACCTGCTTAAAGTATGCCCGCAATCAAGTCAAAGCTGTAACCAAAACTGTGAAGTATCTACCCCCGCTACAGCAGATGACTCAGACAATGAGCCTGAGAGAACAGTACTTTTGGTTTTTAGAGGTTAAAGATATTTTTCCGCTGTTGATGGCTAGAGCGATCGCCCTGGAAACACCAGGAGAAATTATCAATCCCCTGATTGATCGTTATTTGGACCCGACAGATCCCATCGCCCATCCTCAATGTTTAATTACAGGAAACGATTTGCTACGGGAATTAAACCTCAAACCTTCTCGGCTCATTGGCGAATTATTAACCGAGATCCAAGTAGCCCAAATAGAGTCGAAAGTAACCACTTTCCAGCAGGCGATCGATTTTGCTCATGCAATTTTGCGCTCAAAAACTTAAGTTACATTTTTGATGGGCTACAATTCGCGCTCAAAAAACAGTAGAGATAATCAAAAAAGACGGGTCTGACCCCGCCTGATAGTTTGCTAATAATTGAGCTAAGTTTTAACCGTTCAAGTTAAAATTTAAACTTACTTAAATTGTGGCAAAAACTGCTTTTGCTGCTGCTAGGGTGCGATCGACATCATCATCAGTATGAGCTAGAGAAGTAAAGCCAGCCTCAAACTGAGAAGGTGCGAGATAGACTCCCCTCTCCAACATGCCGCGATGGAAACGGGCAAACTTATTGAGGTCAGCAGTTTTAGCATCATCGTAGTTATGAACTGCGCGACCAGTAAAGAACATGCCAAACATAGCGCTAATATTTCCCCCTGTAACTTCGTGTCCTGCTTCTCTGGCGAGGGACAATAAACCGACGGACAGTTTATTAGTAATGCGCTCTAGCTGTTCGTAAGTACCTGGTTTGCTAAGTAACTCCAGCGTTTTAATCCCCGCCGTCATCGCCAAAGGATTACCAGATAAAGTTCCTGCTTGATACATTGGGCCTGCGGGGGCAACCATTGACATGATCTCAGCACGACCACCATAAGCACCGACGGGTAAACCACCACCAATTACTTTGCCCAAAGTTGTGAGGTCAGGAGTTATGCCAAATTTAGCTTGTGCGCCACCGTAGGCAATCCGAAAACCAGTCATGACTTCATCAAAGACCAGCAATGCTCCTTGTTCTTGGGTTATTTCTCGCAGTCCTTCAAGGAAACCAGCATCTGGGGTAATAAAACCAGAGTTTCCTACCACAGGTTCTAGAATTACCCCGGCAATTTGATTGGGATGTTCCGCAAACAGCTTTTTCACTGTCTCCAAATCATTATAGGGAGCAGTTAAAGTATCAGCCGTAGTGGACTTTGGTACTCCAGGAGAATCAGGTAAGCCAAGAGTCGCTACCCCAGACCCTGCCTTAACCAAGAACATGTCTGCATGACCATGATAGCAGCCTTCAAACTTGATAATTTTTTCTCTGCCTGTAAAAGCTCGCATGAGTCGCAGCACTGACATACAGGCTTCTGTCCCTGAGTTAACAAAGCGCACTACATCAATACTAGGGACGGCATTAATCACCATCTCTGCCAGAACGTTTTCTAAAGCACAGGGCGCACCAAAACTCGTGCCGTTTTCCAGGGCTGAATGCAAGGCTTCGATCACTACTGGGTGAGCATGACCACAAATCGCAGGGCCCCAAGTACCAACATAATCTATATACTGATTGCCATCGACATCCCAGATATAAGCACCTTTAACGTGGTCAAAGACAATGGGTTGACCGCCCACGGATTTAAACGCTCGCACGGGAGAACTTACGCCCCCAGGCATTAGTTTTTGAGCTGCATTGAAAATTTCTTCTGATTTAGCCGTTTTAAAGGAAGTTGTAGAAACCAATATTGTCTCCTTTAATGAAAAGGTGTGTGTGTAAATGTATATCTCTAAGTTTTTAAAGATATGAGTTTTTGTAAAGACGTGAGCATGTCTATAGCTTTTTATTATCCTACGGTTCGTAGTTAGTCAGCGAACCAGATTGTTAGAAATTTTTAAATTATTTTTCAACTGTTGAATTTTTTTCAAGATTGAAGGTAACGAAAAATCTTGCTTCAACTTAGCTTTAACTGAGGCTGCAACAAAAATAGTATACTGCTGTGTATGGTAATCTCAGTATTCTAAGTTAGCATCTACAGATAAAATAAGAGTGCTGGCGGTTGCGAGCCTAAATTTGGTTTACGGTAACTTTCACCACCCTTCGGAGATTGAATTTAGGGTATTTTCACAACATATATTATCTTAAAATTTATACGGGAAAATCAATGACAGCAACATTTTGCGAATATAAGCCAGGTTTAGAGGGCATACCTGTCACGAAATCTAGTATTAGTTTTGTTGATGGTCAAAAAGGAATTTTAGAGTATCGTGGTATTGCGATCGAAGAGTTGGCTGAACGCAGTAGTTTTCTAGAAACAGCCTATTTATTAATTTGGGGAGTATTGCCCAACGAAGTACAGATTAAAGAGTTCCAAACTCATATTTTGTTTCATCGTCGTGTTAAGTACCGTATTCGGGACATGATGAAGTGTTTTCCTGAGACTGGACATCCGATGGATGCTTTGCAAACATCCGCAGCAGCCTTGGGTTTATTTTATGCCCGTCGTGCCTTAGATGATCCTGAATATATTAGGAAGGCAGTGGTACGTATTTTGGCAAAAATTCCGACAATGGTAGCAGCATTTCACCAAATGCGTCGAGGCAATGATGCGGTTCAGCCTAATGATGAGTTGGACTACGCAGCGAACTTTTTATATATGTTGACGGAGAGAATTCCCCATCCTCTGGAAGCAAAGATTTTTGATATTTGTCTCACCCTTCATGCAGAACATACGATTAATGCTTCTACTTTCTCGGCAATGGTTACTGCCTCTACCCTAACAGATCCCTATGCGGTGGTGGCTTCCGCCGTCGGCACTTTGGCAGGGCCACTTCATGGTGGAGCGAATGAAGAAGTATTATTGATGCTGGAAAGTATTGGTTCCCTTGATCGTGTTGAGTCTTATGTGAATGATTTGATTGCTAACAAGCAAAAAATTATGGGCTTTGGGCATCGTGTGTACAAAGTGAAAGATCCTAGGGCTAAGATCCTGCAAGAGTTGGCGGTAAAATTATTTAGCGAGACAGGAAGCGATCGCTATTATGACCTGGCAGTTGAATTAGAACGAGTCATTGAAT
The DNA here is from genome assembly GCA_041165225.1 of Cyanobacteriota bacterium. Lineage (GTDB taxonomy): Bacteria > Cyanobacteriota > Cyanobacteriia > Cyanobacteriales > Xenococcaceae > Waterburya. The sequence continues at coordinate 10,099 of JBEANW010000045.1, forward strand.
CTAAGTTAGGACATCGGGGCATCTACCCCAACATCGATTTCTATTCTGGGTTGGTCTATAGCAAATTAGGCATTCCCAGCGATTTGTTTACGCCCATTTTTGCGATCGCTCGTGTGGCGGGTTGGTTAGCTCACTGGAAAGAACAACTGGCAGTCAATCGGATCTTTCGTCCCACACAAATTTATACGGGAGAACATAATATCCCCTATGTGGCGATGGAAGAAAGGTAGGAGTTCAGAATTAGGAGTTCGTAGTTCGTAGTTCAGAGTTCGGAGTTGGAAGTACGCATTTGTCATCGGCAGAAAAATTGTTAAGATTTGTAGATGGCAAATTCTAGGCTCAAAAAATTAGGTAGCTATCTTCGTCCCCACTGGCGCATGGTGTTCTTGGGGACGATCGCCCTATTGATTGTTAACTTATTGGGGGTTTATATTCCCCTCCTGATCAAAGATAGTATTGACCAGTTACAGGGGGAGTTTAGTTTTAATCAGCTTTCCCGCACGGCAATCTGGCTACTATTGTTGTCGGCGATTATGTGGTGTTTTCGGATGTATTCCCGCACCACGATTTTTGGTATTGGCAGGCAAGTAGAGTTCGGTCTAAAACAACGAATTTTTCAGCATTTGCTCACCATTGAACCAGGCTATTTTGCTCAAAATACTTCAGGAGATTTAATCAATCGCGCCACTAGTGACGTGGATAATATCCGTCGCTTGGTGGGCTTTGCGTTATTGAGCTTTATCAACATTATTTTTGCTTACTGCTTCACTTTGCCTGTGATGCTAAGGATTAATGTCCGACTGACTATTTTAGCGATCGCCGTCTATCCTCTAATGCTGCTGACGGTGCAGTTATTTAGTGGCAAACTACGACGTTATCAAGAGGAAATTCAAGTCAAACTCTCAGATCTGAGTGAGCTAATTCAAGAAGATATGAGTGGTATGGCGCTAATTCGGATTTATGCCCAAGAAAATCAGGAAAGAGCCGCATTTAAAGTCAAAAACCAACAATTACTAGCAGCCAATCTTAAGTTGGCGCAAATTAGAAATCTGTTGTTCCCTGTAATTGAAGGAATTTCCTATATCAGTCTGTTAATTTTGCTCTGGTTAGGGACAAAAGCGATCGCCGATGGACAAATTACCATCGGGGATTTTATTGCCCTAGTTTTATTTGTAGAGCGGCTGGTATTTCCTACGGCATTGCTGGGCTTTACGATCACTGCCTATCAACAGGGGGAAGTGAGTGTTGATCGGGTGGAAGCCATTACCAAAGCTGAACCCAAAATTAAAAACTCTGCCCCAGGAATTATGCTCCCCGCTTCAGATCTGGCGGGAGCAATTACAGCACGGAACTTGACCTATACCTATCCTGGTGCCAATACTCCTGCCCTCTACGATCTTAACTTTGAGATCCAGTCGGGGGAAAGAGTGGCAATCGTCGGTTCTATTGGTGCAGGGAAATCCACCTTGGCTAATGCAATTCCTCGGCTACTGAATATAGAGTCTGGAGAATTATTTTTAGACAACTGCGATATTACTAAATTAGATTTGGGAAGCCTGAGAAAAGCGATCGCCTATGTTCCCCAAGACAGCTTTTTGTTCAGCACCACGATTAAAAACAACATCCGCTACGGGGAGCCATTGGCAGAAACAGCAGAAGTGATTCAAGTGGCAAAACAAGCCCAGATTCACCCAGAAATCCGCACCTTTCCCCAGGAATACGATACTTTAGTCGGCGAACGAGGAATTACCCTCTCTGGAGGACAAAGACAACGGACATCTCTCGCCAGAGCCTTATTAGCCGATGCCAAAGTCTTGATTCTGGATGATGCCCTTTCTAGTGTCGATAACGAAACAGCCACCAGAATTCTCGATAGCCTTTCCCCCGCAACAGCCAAGAAAACCGTAATTTTTATTTCCCACCAACTATCCGCAGCCGCAGCCTGTGATCGCATTCTAGTGATGGATCAAGGCAAAATTGTTCAAAATGGTACTCACGAAACCTTAGTGAAAGAAATCGGACTTTATCAATCCCTGTGGCAGCAGCACCAGTTAAAGGAAGTATTGAAATAGCTCTTAGCTTTTAGCTTTTGGCAACTAGCGATAAATCAACTCCGAACTACGAACTCCGAATTCCGAACTCATTATGCCCATTATTATTTGTCCTGGAATTCATGATCCTGAACTAACTGATCTGTTTATTCAAGCTATAGAAAACAAAATTCCCCAAGATTATCTAGTATTGCCCACAACGGAGTATCTTCCTTATTCAGCGATCGCCGTTTATCAATGGTTAGCTGAACAGCAGCTATCAAAAACTGAACCGTTAGCTTTTATTGCTTTTAGTGCGGGGGTTGTCGGTGGACTGGGAGCAGCGATCGCTTGGCAGTTGCAGGGCGGAAAGATTGACAAGTTTATCGCGATCGATGGTTGGGGGATGCCCTTGATCGGAAATTTCCCGATTTACCGTGTTAGCCATGATTACTTTACCCATTGGAGTTCAAAGATTTTAGGGATCAGCACAACCAGTTTTTATGCCGATCCTGGGGTAGAACATCTGGAATTTTGGCGATCGCCTGATACCAGTTATGGATGGCGAATTATTAGCTCAGGATGGAAAACTCGTGATGTACTCACAGATTATTTAGCCCATATTCTCAAAACTAATAACTAAAACTCAAAGCTAACAAACTAATAACTTCTGCTATTGGATTCAGAATTTAGACGTACAATATTAAACAATAAGCAAGTTATATGGATAGCAGGCGTGGTATCTACAAGCATTCCCTCAAGTTCACAATCGATTGAAACTTCTCAGCGTCGCACAGGTGCCTATGCCCTGATGGACAGTCTCCGCCTTCATGGTGTTAAGCATATTTTTGGCTACCCTGGTGGGGCGATTTTGCCAATTTATGATGAGCTATATCGTTCTGAAGCCAAAGGAGATGTGGAACATATTCTGGTGCGTCATGAACAGGCTGCATCCCACGCAGCGGATGGTTATGCTCGCGCTACGGGCAAGGTAGGGGTATGTTTTGCTACCTCTGGGCCAGGGGCGACTAATTTGGTCACAGGTATTGCCACAGCCCAACTTGACTCAATTCCGATGGTGATCATTACAGGGCAAGTGGCACGAGCTGCGATCGGCACTGATGCTTTCCAGGAAATAGATATTTTTGGGATCACTACCCCCATTGTCAAGAACTCCTATGTAGTGCGTCATGCTGAAGATATGGCGCGGATTGTGGCGGAAGCATTTCATATTGCTAGTACAGGTCGTCCTGGGCCAGTGTTGATTGATATCCCCAAAGACGTTGGGATTGAGGAATGTGATTATGTTCCTGTCTTACCAGGCGACGTAAATCTTCGAGGCTATAAACCTACGGTCAAGGGTAATCCCAAGCAAATTACTGCTGCCCTAAAATTAATTTCCCAGGCGGAAAAACCTTTACTATATGTTGGTGGTGGGGCAATTGCTGCTGATGCTCATGCTCAAGTGAAAGAGCTAGCAGAAAAATTTAAAATTCCCGTCACTACTACTTTGATGGGCATAGGGGCTTTTGATGAACATCATCCTCTTTCCGTCGGCATGTTAGGTATGCACGGTGCAGCCTATGCTAACTTTGCGGTGAGCGAATGCGACCTGCTAATTGCTGTTGGTGCTAGGTTCGACGATCGCGTTACGGGGAAACTGGACGAGTTTGCCAGTCGCGCTAAAGTAATTCATATTGATATTGACCCCGCTGAAGTGGGAAAAAATCGGACTCCCGATGTGCCAATTGTGGGGGATGTCCGCAAAGTGTTGGAACAGATCTTAGACCGCTCAAAAGGTTCTGATTTTGCTCCTAAACCTAACCTGACTAAATCTTGGTTAGAACAAATTAACTACTGGCGCGAGGAATATCCTTTAACGGTTCCCCATCCTGAAGAGGGTTTATCTCCCCAGGAAGTAATTGCGGAACTAAATAATCAAGCACCCCAAGCTTTTTATACTACCGATGTGGGTCAACATCAGATGTGGGCGGCTCAGTTTCTCAAAAATGGCCCTCGTCGTTGGATCTCTAGTGCGGGGTTAGGCACTATGGGTTATGGTTTACCTGCTGCGATGGGGGTTAAAGTAGCCGTCCCCGATGAAGAGACGATCTGTATCAGTGGGGATGCTAGTTTCCAGATGAATCCCCAGGAGTTAGGTACTTTAGCCCAGTTTAAGATCAACGTCAAAACCGTCATTATTAATAATGGTTGGCAGGGGATGGTGCGCCAGTGGCAGGAAACCTTCTTTGGGGAGCGCTATTCTTCTTCTAATATGGAAGTCGGTGCGCCAGATTTTGTGATGTTGGCAGCAGCTTATGGTATCAAGGGCATGATGGTGCGCGATCGCGCTGAATTAGCCAGTGCCGTGGCTGAAATGCTGGCGCATGATGGGCCAGTGTTAATGGATGTCCATGTTACTAAAGATGAAAATTGCTATCCCATGATCGCCCCTGGTAAAAGTAATGCACATATGCTGGGGTTACCACAGAAAGCAAGACCTAACGCTGAGTTTATCAACTGTAATAGTTGTGGCACGACTAATCCTGCCGCGAATAAATTCTGTCCCGAATGTGGAACTGAATTATAGTTTTTAGGGGGTCAAGAGTCAAAAAGCGATCGCTTTAACTTATGACTAAAAAAGTACTAGTAATTGGCGGTTGTGGCAGAATTGGTCATCGTGTGGCTCAGGATATTAGCCAACATACTGATGCCGAAGTTACCATTACCTCCCGTCGCCCTCAGCCAGAGATTAAGCCGTTTAAATTCTTTCCTTTAGACTTGAGCGATCGCCAGCAACTCCATCAAGGAATCTCCCAACAGGATTTAGTCGTTCACTGTGCGGGGCCATTTCATCATCGGGACGGTCGAGTTTTAGCTAGTTGTATTGACCAGGGAATAGACTATATCGACGTTAGCGATCATCGTTCTTTTTATCAACAGGCAATTAAATATCGAGAACAGGCGATCGCTTCTGGGGTTACGGCTATTTTAAATACGGGGATTTTTCCTGGCATTTCTAACAGCATGGTGAAACAGGGAATCGAGCAGATGGAACGACCAGAGAAAATCCATCTCAGCTATGTGGTAGCAGGGTCAGGGGGCGCTGGATTAACGGTCATGCGGACTACTTTTTTGGGCTTAAAGCACAAATTCTCTGCCTGGATCGATGGCCAGTGGCAGGATATCTTGCCCTATACAGCAAGAGAGGTGGTGGAATTTCCGCCTCCCTACGGTAAAACAGGAGTGTACTGGTTTGATGTGCCAGAAACTTACACCTTTGCCGATTCTTTTGCTGTAAATACTGTCATCACTAAGTTT
>JBEANW010000046.1:0-2688 GCA_041165225.1 Cyanobacteriota bacterium
TAAATATGGTGCTAAGGCTTTAGCGGTGAGGCTGATTTCCAGATTAGTAGTGTCATGGCTCGTGACGGCAATCAGACTTACGGCCTTTTTGATGTTAACCGCTTTTAAGCTAGAGGGCATACTCGCATCTTCAATGATCACAGGAATGCCCTGGGAACGAGCAGCACGAATATAGCGGTTATTGGGATCAGATTCGATGATCGCGACCTCATATCCTTGGGCATGGAGTTGGCGAGCCACTTGAATACCCATGCCTCCCAAACCACAGACAATATGGTGGTTCTGTCGGGGAATTCTGGCAGCGTCGATGGTCTGGCGAAAGCGACTGCCTAAAACAAAATCGTTAATCAGAGCATAGCAGATACCAATGACCCCTGCGCCGACAATCATCATGATCGCCGTAAAAACTTTAATGTAGTCTGCTGCCCCCTCCGCCACTTCTTCTTTGCCTCCTGCCCCCGTAATCATGCCCACGGAAAAATAGAGGGCATCGACGAAGGATGTTTGTAAGTTAACGCTGACATAAATTAAGGTGGCAGCACAAATGACTGCCAATAGTGCCAGACTGACTAGGGTTACGGGACGAGCATAGTGTTGATAACGGGGCAGATTCAAAATTGCCTTAGATATTTTTCTTTGCCAAGAACGACGTTTCGTGAATACTTGGGGTTTGGTGCCGATGATCAGGCGATCGCCTATCGACAAACATTTTTCTTGGGCGATCGCCGAAACGAGATCGATCTCTCCTTGGACAGGTAAATAGTAGATCAGCATTCGATTAGGATCGACCCATAAATCTTCCAGTTTTCTGCCTAACCAGGGATGATGAGCATCGATGACTTCTTCGTTAATGGGCCAGGTGCGATTAAATAACTGGAGTTGACCGATGGCTTTATTTCCCAAAGCAGCAAAGGTAAACAGCGGCGAAGATAGCGCTGCTACGCTCATGGTGAAGTGGTTGGGTAAAGTGAGGTCAAGGCGATCGCCCAAGGTATGGTTGAGCAAACGATTGATAATCCGAATCTGGGGATTAAGTACCCTGGCTTGGGTCAAGATTGCCAAATTTAAGGCATCGTCGTCATACACTAACACTAGAGTCTGAGCCTGGCGAATGCCTGCCTTGATTAAAGTAACGTTATCTCGCGGATCGCCAACGATAATTTGCTCACTAGGGGGAGAGGTCAGGGAATTATGACTAATTGCGACAACTTCCGCGCCCTGCTGCTTGAGTAGGGTATAAATTTTTGAGCCTGTGCGTCCTAAGCCACAAATAATAATTTTGGGTTGCATATATTCTTAATAGGATGCAGAGGGAAACAGATCAGAATATTGATCGCAATTAGACTTATTTTGCCCAATGCGGATCAGATCTACTGTATCGGAAGACACGATTGAAACTAGAGAACTTAAGCTTATGGAAAACGATCTCTCTGTTGAATGGCATATTCTTTAAATCGCTCTAGATCTGCCATAACCGTAGACTCAACAATATCACCGATTAAATTGTCCATCAGCTTGCCAATAATACCAGGTACGGCATAGGCAATAGACATTTTGACAATACAGCTATCCTTGCGGTCATAAAAGCGAATCGCCCCTTTATTGGGTAAACCATCCACCGATTGCCATTCGATGATTTGTTGGGGAACTATCTGCACAATACGCGAGAGCCAAGTAAAGTTAAACCCTCCACTGGCTAGTTTCCAGCGAGATAGTTCAGGATCGTCTTCTAAGATTTTGACCGACTCGATCCACTTCATCCAGATCGTCATTTGCTCTAGATCCGACCACAGACTCCAGGCTAATTCGATGGTTACAGGGACTTCAATTTGGACAGTATGTTCTAGCCAGTCAGTCATCGTGCTTCTCCTTGTGCTTCTCTTGGGAAGATTGTTGGGTGGGCAAGACCCCATTTTTAGTTACCATCTAGCTCAATCTCATGAATATCGCGATCGCTCTTTGGCGATCGCTTTTAACTGTTCTGCCTGGGCTAAAATCGCTTTGGCTGCTTGTTTCCCTGATAAGGTAGCTCCTTCCATGCTGTCGATATAGTCTTGCTGAGTGTAGCTACCTGCCAAGAAGAAGTTGCTAACAGGGGTTGACTGGGGTGGACGATAGGGGTCCATGCCTGGGGCTTCCCGATAGAGGGATTCTGCCAATTTAACCACGCTGTACCAGGTCATATTTAGCTCTCTAGAAGAAGGAAATAACTTATACACTTGCTCCAGAATATGCTGGGCGATATCTTCGTTCTTTTCTTTGATAAAAGGATCTCCTGGGGTTAAGACTAACTGGAGTAGGGAACCTTCTCCTGGCTTATAGTAATCTCCTGGGCTAGTTAAGGCTAAATCAGCAAAACAAGAAAAGTCCGCATCAGGAGTATAAAGTAAATTATCGATGCCCACCGCCCGTTCTAATTGTTGACGCTGTTCGGCATCATTTAATTCCGTGACCCAACCGTCAAAGCGTAACTGCACTGTGGCAACGGGGACGGCATCTAACTTATAAATATTGTCGAATTCTGACCATTTACGCCAAGATTGCGGAATTACCTGCTTAATTCCTGGTAGATCACAGGCACAGACATAGGCATCGGCGCGAATGGTGGTTTCGGTTTCGCCATTCCTCACCACCATCCCTGTAACTTTCGTGGTATCCCCATGATCTTCAAAGAGAATTTCTTTAACT
>JBEANW010000047.1:0-6901 GCA_041165225.1 Cyanobacteriota bacterium
AGAGTGATTCCTGAGAGTAAAGCGATCGCCATGCGACTAGTATGCTGGGAATAACGACTAGGAAGGTGAAGGCGAAATAACATTAGGTGAGCTAAACTATACCAGACAGATGAAATAAAGATAATTTGCCAGATTATCCGCAATTTAGCTGTAATTTTCTTGGTTAAGAGGAATATTTCAGGAAATTGGCGAACCAACGGCAGCAATAAACCAAAACAACACATCAAAAAGTATTGCCATTCAAAAGGAAAGAAACCACTCTGTTTGCCGACTAGCCAAAAATGCCAGGGGCGATCGCTAAAAAAAGCACTCCTGCCTGCGGGATAGAATTCAGGTAGTTGTCGAGCTTGAGCTAGGGTTATTACCTGGCTAAATTCAGCAGTTTGCAGTTTATAAATACCCACGGTCATCACCGCCACTAGTAACCCTACTAAATAGAAGTATCTATCCTGTTTTTGAGTAATTAAATTAAGGCTGAGAATACCTGCGGAGATTAATACCACTTGAGGATAGAATAGTCCTTGCAACACAATAAATAGCAAGCAAGGGAATAGTTGTTGGCGCAGCAGGTAATAAATAAAACCTAAAAACAAGATATATAAAAAAGATCTGGGAGTTCCCGAAACTAGATCATCTAGCAGCCAAAGATTTTGATTGAGTAACAAGCTGGCAAAGAAACCTGCTAAGGGAACAGGAAAGATTTCTAGAGTAACCAGAAAAAGATAGATACTCGTGCCAACTCCCAATAATAGAGGCAGTATTTTATTAAAAACTAATGGCTCAAGCCCCAATAAATTGGCTAACCAATAAATAAATTTATAGCCAGCGGGAGCAACGGAGCTAAAATAATCGGCGATTAAGTCATCACGGAATAGTTCGCGATCGCCTAGTCGCTGTAGCCAGAAAACGTGCTGTCGAGCATCATCTTGAATTGTATAGTCCTGGAGAGATAGCCCAAAGCCTGACAGGCTAAATAATACAGCCACAACAATGCTAGCAGCCAAACAAAACCTATATTGATTCAATTTTGCATATCCACTTTAAATTACATTACGCTATTAAATTGAACTATACGCTTTCTCCAAAAAGCTAAAAACTAAAAGCTAAAAACTAAGAGCTAGTTAATCTGAACGAAGCTAAATTAGATGAAACCTTCTATTGACTTAGAGCGTTGAGAAACTTTTGTAAATTACCTAATAAACTCACCTTTTTCTTGGTTGGCTTACTCTCACTATCTGCTGTTTGAGGATTAGTTAATTCGATCATTAACCGCTCTAGATCTTCTCCCATGGGTTTAGTGGTTAATTCTGTTGCCAGTTCATAACCAGATTCTTGCTCTAGCCAGATTTGCCAAAGAGAGGGATGACAGCGCAGAATTGCCCCTGATTCTAGAGGACGGAGATAGTAGCAGGAATAGATATTTTTAATAAAGCGATCGCGTAATTGTCTGGCCGCTAAACCAATCCCTACCACTGCCACATCTTCTAGTTGGGGAATCAAAAACAGTACTGGGCGATCGCCAGCTAGTTGACTGAGTTTTTCGGCTCTTTCTACTTCTACCGATGAAGGACAAGCCACAATAAACATCTCATCTTCCTCGGCAATCTGGGTTTCAATGGGGGTAAAACGACTCCCCATATCTGTAACCGCAAAAGGTTTTTCTCCCCAATTACGTTTGGCTAGAGCCGCTGCCCCTGTATCGGGAAACATCACCTTCACCCTTGTACCACTGTCGGCAAATAGTTGGGCAAACTCTAAGGCTAATGCCTCGGACTGGAGGGCAATTTCTGGCACAACCAATTCTACTTGAACTAGTTTATAACCATCGGCGATCGCTGTTTGGGTAGCTTCTTTTGCCTGTTCTACTGCTGCGTCTAGAGTTTCGGGAAAGGTATTCATCAATAATTAATGGGAGGAATTATGTTTATTTTAGCGATCGATGTTCTCTGTAATCTATTCTAAAGTTCTTTCACCAGTTCATAAAACAACATCCTAGTTAGTCGGAACAAAAGAACGCGCCCGTTTAGGACTACCCTCATCAGTTCCTTTAGGGCGAACTACGAACTCTTTTTGTACGGGAACCCACACTAAAAAAACTGTTGCCAGAGGTGACCTAGTTTAGCTAGATTAGCAGTCGGATGGTGAGAGTGCTAATCTGAATAAAGAGGCAACTTTCACATTTCTCGCAAAGTGTGACTCGGAATTTTTAAGCCTTTAGTTAGTTATCTGGAGAATTTTTGCATGGCGGCTATTAGTATCAACGTTACAACTGTAAAACCACTAGGCGATCGCGTATTCATCAAAGTTAGTGCCAGTGAAGAGAAAACCGCTGGGGGAATTTTGCTACCCGATGCAGCCAAAGAAAAGCCTCAAATGGGTGAAGTTGTCGGGGTTGGCCCTGGTAAACCCAAAGACGAAGGTGGTTACGTGCCTTTAGAAGTAAAGGTGGGAGACAAGGTTCTGTATTCCAAATATGCAGGAACTGACATCAAGCTAGGTGGTGAAGACTATGTTTTGCTATCTGAGAAAGATATTTTGGCGGCAGTTTCTTAATTTGTCTTTTGATTAGGTTATCAGTCAGTTACCCAGATTAAGGTTGTAGCTACTGGCAACTGTTAATCACAGCATCAAGAATTTTTACTATTCACTGTTCATCTTTTCATTGAAGGCAAATCAAAATAAATGGCTAAATCTATTATTTATAACGACGAAGCCCGTCGTGCATTAGAAAAAGGAATTGACTTGTTGGCTGAAGCGGTAGCCGTTACCCTAGGGCCTAAAGGACGTAACGTAGTCCTCGAAAAAAAATTTGGCGCGCCCCAAATTGTCAATGATGGGATAACGATCGCCAAAGAAATTGAATTAGAAGATCATATCGAGAATACTGGGGTATCCTTGATTCGTCAAGCTGCGGCCAAAACCAATGATGTAGCGGGAGATGGTACTACCACTGCTACAGTTTTGGCTCATGCCATCGTTAAAGAAGGTTTACGGAACGTGGCAGCAGGGGCGAACCCCATTGCTATCAAGCGTGGCATTGATAAGGCGATCGAGCATTTGGTCGCTAAAATCAAAGAACAAGCACGACCTGTAGGCGACTCCAAAGCGATCGCTCAAGTAGGTACGATTTCTGCGGGTAACGACCAAGAAGTCGGCGATATGATTGCCCAGGCAATGGACAAAGTGGGCAAAGAAGGAGTTATCTCCCTCGAAGAAGGTAAGTCCATGACTACCGAATTAGAAATTACCGAAGGGATGCGCTTTGAAAAAGGCTATATCTCTCCTTATTTTGTTACCGATACCGAAAGAATGGAGGCAACCTTTGAGGAACCTGTCATTCTGATTACTGACAAGAAAATCAATCTGGTACAGGATCTGGTTCCTGTATTAGAACAGGTGGCACGTCAGGGTAAACCCTTGGTAATTATTGCAGAAGATATCGAGAAAGAAGCCCTCGCTACCTTGGTGGTGAACCGCCTGCGGGGAGTGCTGAATGTAGCTGCCATTAAAGCTCCTGGATTTGGCGATCGCCGTAAGCAAATGTTGGAAGACATTGCTGTGCTGACTGGGGGACAGGTTATCTCTGAAGATGCTGGTCTTAAACTAGAAACTGCTAACATCGAAATGTTAGGTACTGCTCGTCGGATCAACATTACCAAAGACAGCACTACTATCGTTGCCGAAGGTAATGAAGCCGCAGTTAAAAGCCGTTGTGAGCAAATTCGCCGTCAAATAGAAGCAACTGAGTCTTCCTATGACCAAGAAAAGCTTCAGGAACGTTTAGCGAAACTTTCTGGTGGTGTTGCTGTCATCAAAGTTGGTGCTGCCACTGAAACCGAAATGAAAGACCGCAAATTGCGTCTGGAAGATGCGATCAACGCTACTAAAGCAGCGGTAGAAGAAGGTATTGTTCCTGGTGGTGGTGCTACCCTCGCACACTTAGTTCCTGGCTTAGAGGAGTGGGCAAAGGCTAATCTCAAGGATGAAGCTTTGACTGGTGCAACAATAGTTGCCCGTGCCTTAACTGCACCTTTAAAAAGAATTGCCGAAAACGCTGGTCAAAACGGCGCGGTAGTTGCGGAAAGAGTTAAAGAAAAAGACCTAAGTATTGGCTTTAACGCTGCTACTAATGAGTTCGTCAATATGTTTGAAGCTGGTATTATTGACCCTGCCAAGGTAACTCGTTCAGCATTACAAAATGCTGCTTCCATCGCTGGCATGATCCTAACTACCGAGTGCATCATCGTTGATAAGCCCGAAAAAAGTCAAGGCGGTGCTGGTGGCGGTGGCGGTGATTTTGATTATTAATTTTCAAGCTCTAAGCTCTAAGCTCTAAGCTAATAGTACTTAATTTAATTAAGGCTGTTCCACATAATTGTGTAGGATAGTCTTTTTTTGTGCGAGTTATTACGAATCTATAATTAGGGCTAAATTTCTCACAGGTTAGCGATCGCTTATAAAACGATGATTTGAGCGTAATTTGGACTTTACGGTACTCCGTTTAGCGGTGAGAGTTGTCACGTTGTACAATGCTTTTTTAGACAGCATCTATAACTTAGATGGTTAGGCAATTTACTTATGGACTATAAAGACGCTGGTGTTGATGTTGAAGCAGGACGCTCTTTCGTCAATCAAATTCGTCAAGACGTTGAAAGCACCAATCGACCAGAGGTATTAGGTGGATTAGGAGGTTTTGGTGGTTATTTTCAGATGCCGACCGGCTATCAACAACCCGTCTTGGTTTCAGGAACAGATGGTGTGGGGACTAAGCTCAAGATTGCTCAAGAAATTAATCGTCACGATACGGTAGGGATTGACCTAGTAGCAATGTGCGTCAATGATATTTTGACCTCTGGGGCAGAGCCACTATTCTTTCTAGATTATTTAGCCACAGGAAAACTCAATCCTCAACAGCTAGCGGAAGTAGTCAAAGGCATTGCTCAGGGTTGTCGCCTCAGTGGTTGCGCGCTTTTGGGGGGAGAAACGGCAGAAATGCCAGGGTTTTATCAGTTAGGAGAATATGACCTAGCTGGTTTTTGTGTTGGGGTAGTGGAGAAAAGCAAGCTGCTGGATGGCTCGCGGGTAGAGATTGGCGATGTTGCTATTGGACTAGCCAGTGCTGGGCTTCACAGTAATGGTTTTAGTTTAGTGCGGAAGATCATGGAAACAGGGGGCTATTCTTGGTCTGATACGCCAGAAATCTTTAACGGTAATAGTCTAGGGGAGGAGTTGATTACCCCCACGCAAATCTACGTCAAACCGATCTTAGAATTGCTCCAGACGGATCTTGAAGTCCACAGCATGGCGCATATTACAGGGGGTGGTTTACCAGAAAACCTGCCTCGTTGTCTAAATCAAGGACAGTCGATTGAGGTTAACCAAGGTAGCTGGACAATCTCGCCTGTGTTTAATTGGTTAGGAGAAGCAGGACAAATTAAACCCGAAGCAATGTTTAATACTTTTAATATGGGTATTGGGTTTGTGGTCATTGTTCCCCCAGATCAAGCTAACTCTACTCTCGACTGGTTTAAAACGCAAAATATTACCGCCTCACCCATTGGTCAAGTAGTATCGGGAGACGGTACATTATCTTTTCGTTAATTGGCGATCGCAATTAACTCAAATCTTGTTTTTCCAAGGCTTAGAGCTTAAAGCTTAGAGCTTAAAATCAGACTAATAATGCAACGGAATGGTTAATAACGGCATCAATAGTAGACATAACCAACTCCAGTTGTGCCAACGATCGCCTGGAACAGATTCAGTTGGGTTTAACAAAGAATCGATTCTTTCTTGAAGGCGATCGCCAATTTGAGCATCATTGAGGCTAACGCACCAGGCAGGAAATTCTAAAGGAGCTTTAGCTACTACTAACAAGGATTCCGCTAGCAAGAGAAAATCTACTGATTCCGCTGCTTTACGATCTGCTCTTAGTTCTCTGAGTAATAGCAATTCTTGCCATAATACTGCTGTATTAGGCAGCCAAAAGCTAAAAGAGCGTATCCAGCCCAACCAGAAGAACCAAAAGGTATCACGATATTCTACGTGGGCTTGTTCATGAGCAATTACTGCTGTGAGGTGTTCTTGATCTAAAGCCCTTAATAAACCTCTACTGATCACTAATTGCGATCGCCAAAAACCAATCTGGGCGCTGTAGGGTAGATCGAACTCGATAATTCTGGCGGTGGTTTGACCAATGGTTTGAGTGGGATAGTGCCGAATTTGACGAATTGAGCGATCGCCTTGAATAGCTAATTTAAGCAAAGAACCACTAGCAAAGAGAATTAAAGCACCTGAAATAAAACAGCCGATGGAGCCAGCTTTCACTCCCAGCATTTCCCCATGACAACCCATATACAGCACAGTAATCGCCGTAGTCAGCAGCAGCAACCCAGGAAAACAAAACAGAAACAAGGTTCGATACCAGCGTTGTGACCATGCTCCAGAGTTAGGAGTTGATGACATTGGTTGATCACGGATGATTAGAGCTAAAATAACGACGGTTAAAATTGCTAGCAAGTGCATTAGCTTTGCTCCTCCCTTTGACGACGAATATTGTTGAGGCGTGAGGCGATCGCTTCGATTTGTTCTAGACTAGCAGTATCTAGGCTGTCAGCAAAAGCTGCCACCACATCAGGATTACTGACCGCCAAAAAACCATTAAGCTGTTCGTAGGAGCGGATCGCTTGGGCTTGTTCCCTGGAAAGTAGCGGTTGCCAAGAAAAAGCTTTGCCTTTTTTACTGCACTTAAGCCAACCTTTACTAGTTAATCGCTGTAGCACTGTCGTTACTGAAGTATAGGCTAGCTCGCGGTCAGGATCTTGCAGAATTTGCTGGTGGACGTTTTTCACCGTCGCTACTTTTAAATTCCAGATGATCTCCAGTATTTCCGCTTCTAACGGGC
>JBEANW010000048.1:0-8518 GCA_041165225.1 Cyanobacteriota bacterium
CTATCTCCATTGCCAAGGGGAGAAATTCCTCTAGGGTCAAGGATTTGCCCTCAAGACATTTTTTCAGGGAAACCGCGCCAAAATCTTCGAGAATAATCACCAAGGTTCTTTGATAACTTTCTAAGCCATAAGCCTTGATCGCCTCAGCAAAGTTAAGCCGACAAATAGTTTGATATTCTTGCTTGTAGCGAGTTAGTTCATGGGGAGTAGGATAGTCTTGTTTGAGTATCTTGAGAATTACGGGTTGCTGATCCGCCGTACGAATGCCTTGATAAACTTGGGAGTTAAAGCTTTCGTAAATTTTGCCTAGAATTTGGTAACCAGTCAGAGTAATCATCGTAACTATTATTGAGTCTTGCTTTTCCCTTTTCCCCTTTCCCCATCCCTACAGATAAACTAAAGCATAATCAGTTATTAAGTAAAAATGATTTAGGGTTGCTTGAAAATATATTCATAAGGAACTTTGGTTAAACTACGCAAAGCACACATTGCCCTGTTCACATTGTACTTGGATGTTCGAGGTTCGATAGTATTAAAATACTCTGAATGTAGAGAAAATCCATAACCAATCTCTTTTCCTAGACTCAGTTTAGCGATCGCTCCTTGGTGGAGACAGTCCGCAGCAAACAGCCAGACTTCTTCCTCCCCTGGGGTCAAAACCGTCGTGAATAGATATCCTTGGTCTTGGGGAATAAATTGAATGCTATCAAGAGTATAGCCTTCAGGACAGACATAAAAGTCTAGTATTTCTTTGCCCAAATCTGCCAGAGGACGTTCAACATTTTGCTCCTGTTCTAGCTGAATTTTCTGGGTCAGTTCTTGCCAATTCAGGTCTAAGGGAATTTTGGCTAAAACCGAAGGCAGATTGCCGGTCGGGAGTTGCTCATCGGTTAAAACTCGATTTTCATGGTTGCGGAAACTGAGATAGTGACGACGACAGATCAGATCAGGGTCATAGCCAGCATAAATTTGATAAATAGCCGAATAACCTGTGGGAGCATATAACTCTCGCGTATCGGCGGTGTACAGCATGGTGTTGTACCAGCCTGGATGCATCAACACTTCTTCGTGAATTAGTTGAGTTCCTTTAATTACGACCTTGCGTAATACCCCAGGATCGAAACCAAACATCCAAGGCAGACCATAGTATTCAGCACCATAGCGATCGCCTGTGAAATGTCTCACATCCCCTGGTTGGATCGCTTCGGTCAAACTAATAGTCGCCTGTTGAATTGCCACTAAGGAAATTGTGTCGTCGATATGGTGATAGTTGCACAAGAAATGATAGCTATCCCCATCAAAGGTAATTAAGCGGGAGGCGACAGTTTCTTGGTCTTCCTTAAGGTCTTGACGATTGACAACATACATTTGAGTTTTGGGATAAGCCTTGCGGGGAGGTATTTTTAACCCCAAAATCATGGTCACTCCCATCTGAAAGGGCATATCGGGAATCAGGATTAGCTGTTCGGTCACAATGGTCGTATGGGGACTGCCATCTAACTCCGTGCCTGCTAATTTCCAATGTTTAACCCCTGTCTGCTGTTGGTTGCCTACTTGGGGGATATCCCAATCCCAAATGGTGATGTAGGGGCTACTAACCATATCTGTGAATAAATCCCCATGACGAGGTTTGAACTTTAGTTCACAGGTAATTAGTTTTTTGGTGGGGGAATCGAAAAAAGGGTGGGCTGTATTTGCCACCAGGGGAAAAAATGATAAGGGGATGGAGACAATATGCTCATCAAAATAGCCTAGGGGAGTGATGGTTTCTAGGGTATTGGGGTCTACTTCCCAGTAACGTCCTGCATCGGCGGTGAGGATCAGTCGCCCATTCAAATTGGCGATCGCCGTGTTCGCAATTTCAGCAACGCCAAAGACACTCAGTCTAGCAGGGAAAAATGCTTGGGACAGGATTTTATTTTGGACAAAACGCCATAAACCATCCCAAGTTTGTAATTTCTTGCTGTGGAGTTTAATTTTTCCTGCTTGGGGTTGGAGTTCCCACTTGATAATGACCCCTTCCCCTGTAAATAGATGGCGATCATTAGGACGGTGGTAAGGAGCAACAATGAAAATGCAACCAGCTAAATTTTCGGGCCAAGTCCCCTCAACAACGGGAACATCTTGACTATAGTAACCCGTGGGAATTGAACCGCGAAACTTACTGACATCAATAGACATGTATAGCTACTCCTGATTAGTAAAATTATTAGTTAATCTAGTTAATCTTGGCTGGAAATCACTCCATGATTAAAAACCGAACCAAAGTAATTTCGATATAGTTGATAACTGGCGATCGCTTTATCTCCTGATTGATGAATGACCCCCATACTACTGAGTTTGTAGGCAATGATTGGATCTAAGGCAACGGGTTCTTTGACCTTCAGTACCAGATCCAAAGCTTGTGCTAATTCGGGCTGTTTTTTAAAGATTGCCCAATGACGCTGTAAGTGGTGAGAATATATTCCCGTAGCGGTGGGAGCAGTCTCTAACAGTTGGGGCAAGGTAATTTCTCGCCGACTCAGATGATAGAGGGCTAGACTTACTAGGGCAGGATGTCCCCCCACCAAGGACATCAGAAGACTAGCTTCTGACCCGTCTACCCATTTAAGTCCATAGCGCTGGGCAAGCTGCTGCACCTCTTCTAAATTAAAATCATCTAAATGAATCGGTAGACCCACATTAAAGGGGGACTGATTGAGCTGGAGAGGCACATAAATTTCCGTCGAGTGAATGACAATCAGACGCAGCTTTTGCCATATCGGTAATCTTTTAGCCTCCTCGTACCAAGAGCGCAACAGGGGCAAAAAATCCTTCGCCACTTGAGGATGTTCAAAAACCTGATGCACTTCATCGATCGCCAACACGAGGGGAGTATCAATGGACTCTAAAATATAGTCCTGCAAGTAGAGGGTTGCGCTAATTTTACTACCGAGGTCTTCATCCCAATAATCGTCCAGCATTGGTTGGCGATGAAGCTGGCGACTGATGTTGGCACAAATCCAACGTAACAATAAATTTAAGTTACTCAAAACCGATTGCTCCACCTGTTCTAGATTCAAGCTAATGGTATGGTAGCCCTGACAGTTGGCATAGCCCAGAATTCTTAACAGTAAGGAGGTTTTGCCCATTTCCCTGGGGGCTTTAATACGGATCAAGGCTCCAGGTTTCCTAATTTCTTGATAGACTTGCTCCTCCAGAGAAGCCCGCTTGAGATAAAAAGGCGAGTCCAGGGGAACTGAACCCCCAGGGTAGCAGGGTAAACTATCCTGGTTAATCCCCTCCGAAAAAACCTCTTGTTTATCTGGTTGGTCGCTACTGGCTGCTTGCTGAAGGGCATAGGATTTCAGCAGGGTTTGACAGTTCTTCTTAGTTATACGCTGACCAACTAGTTCAGAAAGTCGCTGATATAACTCTGGTGCCACCACCGTAGTAAAGTAACCAGGACTATAATCTGCCTCCAGAGCAATCTGATTATAGGTTTTGTATCGCCAAATTCCTTGCAAAATAATGACTTCTGTCGCATTCAGAGGACGATTTTGATTCTTGATTAATTGGTGGTTTACAATCTCAAGCAGGCGATCAAGGTTCATGGAGACTCAAGAGGCTGATTCTGGTTTTAAAGCTTAATATACTATGAAGATAAAGCCTTCCTGAGATTACCCAGGAAAGCTACAGTCTAGGACTAGAGGAAAAAAATAGTATTTATTTTTTGTCCATGAGACTGATATTACATTGCTCGAACCCATAGGGATTTCATAAAACTCATACAAAAGCTCATAGAAAAGCTCATGTTTTTATTCTACCGACCAAGAGTCCCTCTCAGACCTTAAAAATTCCCCATCTCGTCAGACTTCGCCCTAGTTTTACTTAAAAACATTGGAGACTTTGTTGGCTATAGCCGTACCTACTTTTTCGCCCCCAGTCGCATCAAATATCCAGTGGACACCAAGGTAAATGCGACTGATATTATTTTCAGCGATCGCTTTTTCCAGGTTAAAAGTATCTTGGTATTTGGGACGGGTAACGCCATTATTATCAGTGGTTACCCCATTAAACTCGTCAGAAACAAATTTTACCTCGATTTCTTTTGGATGTTTACCCAGTAAAGTTGCTGCAACGTTAAAACAAGCCGCCCCAAAGGTCGCATGACCAGAAGGATAAGCGGGGAAGCCAGGAGTACCATTCTTTGCAGGTATTTTCACTGGATTACTGCTCGGCGCTCCCAATGGTAGCCAAAAAGGATCGCCGATGGTGTCGTCATTTCCATCACCCTTGGCCGTTGGGCCCCAACCAGCATTAGCTTCGCGAATCCCCACCACTGGTCGCCAAAAGTCGTATTCATATTTCCAATACCAGGCTGCAATCCCCGCATCTGCCATTGCCACGTTAATAGCAGTCAGCAATCTAATTTGTTTTTCCAGAGGAAGTTTTGTAACCTCTGGAATTGCTCGTACAATTTGATTGTAAAGACGCGGTGGTACACCAATCTGGTTTGCCCCATCATAACCCCAGAATATACCCACTACCGCTTTAGGTGGATCTCGATCAACAAGATCAGCTTTACCATCTCGTAAAACTTGCTTGAAAGCTGTCGTATATCCAGGGTCGGTTAGAGCTGGCTGTCGCTCTAAGGGCGCATCGGCGGGAACACTAGACAGCACGAAGGGAGTGACCGAACCCCATGTCCGCCCAAGAGCTTCTTGATCGGGAGCAAGGGGATCGGGACGGTGGCGACCAGGTTCTTGGCTGAAACTTCGATCTAGTTGTCGGACATTAGAACCATCATTACTGCGAGAATTGAGCCAAGCAGTGGCAACCAGTTGACCATAGCCTAGTGCTTGAGGATCAAGCCCAACGGTTAAACACGCCGTTTCTTTGGCAATAAAATCTACAAAGTCAGGATAGAGCTTTTCTGCTGCGAGGATTCCCGCACTTAGTAGGGCGGCGTTGGCGGCTGCATTAATATCCCCAATTCCTTGAGGTGGATTCGGGAGACTTGACAGTCTGGGAGGGAACTTGCTGGTAACTTTGGCGTAGGCATCATGGGCAGCCAGGTGAATAATCGCTAAGGCGCGGGAAGTTTTGGTAGGGCCAGCATTATTCGGCTTATGGCCATCGCTAAAGTCTTTCTTGACTAGTTCTAAGGCTAAATCATTAATACTTAGGATACTCATGATATTTCTCTGTGTAATATGTTTTACTCTCTGGTATTATTTCGTATATTTTCTTGTAATCATTTATTGTGCATATTTATTTAAGTATTAGATGTTGATTCGTAAACAAAATTAATACATCTGCTGTGAATTAGCTTCGTTCCCACAACACGTCGCTGTAATTTTGAAATCATTCAGCTACACAAATTAGAATTCATCGCCTACAACGGAGATAATTAGAGCAATTCTTAGAATTTAGAGCTTATTTTTGATCGTGATTTAGGAGGCAATATTTTGGCTATCTCTCTGGCAGATCTTATCGGTGGCAATAGTAACAATGGTTTAATTATCCCTGGTCAAACTGAAGGCGATCGCTTAGGGAAAGCCTTATCTAGTGCGGGAGATCTCAACGGTGATGGGATTGAGGATCTGGTGCTGACTGCCCCCAATGCAGGAATACCCAGTACTGATCGATATAGCTATGATGATAGCGATCGCCGTGGGAAGGCCTATGTGGTTTTTGGTACAGCGAAGGGGCAGAATCCTCCTACCGATCTTGGTAGCCTGAATGGTAGCAATGGGTTCGCCGTTTCTGGGTTAGAGGCAGCTAATCAACTGGGTAGTGCAGTTTCTACTGGGGATCTTAATGGCGATGGGATTGATGATTTGGTTTTAGCTGCCCCAGGGGCAGGACTCAAGGTTAGTAGTTTTAACTACAGTTACAGTGAAAATAACGGTGAAGTTTATGTGATTTTCGGCCAGCGACAGGGTTTTAATGCCAACTTCAATCTGCAATCATTAAACGGGAGTAATGGTTTTATCCTTAAGGGAATTGACCCATCAGACTTGTTAGGGACGGCTGTTACCAGTGGCGGAGATCTCAATGGGGATGGCATTGATGACCTAGCAGTGAGTGCTACGGGGGGTGGTCAATCAGTTACCAATTCTCAAGGTTTTACTAAGAGCGATCGCCGTGGAGAAACCTATGTGGTCTTTGGCAACAAAAGTGGCTTCGAGGCGCGAATTAATCTGTTTAATTTAAATGGTAGCAATGGCTTTATTGTTGATGGTCAGGATGCTAACGATAGCTTAGGCAGTGCCTTGAGTAATCTAGGAGATCTTAATGGGGATAAGATCGATGACCTGGTAATTGGTGCGTCTAAGGCAGGAAATGTCTTAAGTAGCCCCTTTGCGAATGGGGATAGTGATCAGCGGGGAGAGGTTTACGTTGTTTTTGGCAGCAAAAATAAATTTAATTCTCGCTTGAGCGTTACAGATCACCTCACCATTAAAGGGACGGGCATTGAAGATAATTTAGGCACTGCCATTAGTAGTGCAGGAGATCTCAATGGAGATGGGCTTGACGACCTGATTTTGGGTGCAGGCAATGCCTCTGTTAATGGGGAATATACTCAAGAAGGACAGGTTTATGTCTTGTTTGGTCGCCAGGGGGGTTTTGGTACTCAGTTTGACTTGAATAGTCTCAATGGTAGCAACGGCTTTAGTATTGCTGGCGTTGAAGCTGGGGATGGCTTAGGTAATGCCCTCAGCGCGGGAGATTTTAATGGGGATGGCACTGACGTGCTGGTAGGGGCTATTACCGCAGGACAAGATAGCCGTGGGGCAGCCTACATTCTTTTTGGTAATCGTCAGGGTTTTCCCTCCCAAGTCAATTTGGCGAATCTTAGCAGTAATGTAGGCATGAAAATCCCAGGGATTAGCAGTGATGATCTGCTGGGCAGTGCTGTTAGCAGTGGGGGAGATCTCAACGGCGATGGTGCTGACGATCTGGTGGTTAGTGGGACGGGGGTAGATTTAGGCAATAAGTACACCAAAGAAGGTACGACCTATGTGATTTTTGGCAAGCCTCCAGTGTTGCTTAGTAAAGCCACTCCCTATAATGACCAGCTTAATGGCACTGACCAAAACGACCAGATTTCGGGACTAAGTGGTGATGATACGATCTCTGGGGGCGAGGGCAACGATAACTTATCGGGAGACGGTGGCGGGGACTCTCTCCTGGGGGGAAATGGCACTGACACTCTGGCTGGGGGTGATAATAACGATCGGCTTTTTGGTGGTATGGGAGCAGATTTGCTCAATGGCGGCAACAATCAAGATCGTCTGGTAGGAGAAGAGGGGAACGATAGTCTGGTGGGGGGAACGGATAATGATTTACTGGAGGGAGGTTCTGGCAATGATACCCTCCTTGGTGCTGACCCCAGTAACCTGGAGGTGCAACTTAGGGAACAAGATACTCTAAGCGGTGGAGAGGGGATGGATTTATTCATCTTGGGAGATAAAAATCAGGTCTACTATGACGATCGCAATTCTCAGACAGATGGTTCAACGGACTATGCCCTAATTCAGGACTTCAATCCTGCTCAAGACAAGATTCAGCTAAAAGGCGCTCGCAATTTATATAATCTGGCTTTCTTTGCCGATAGCAAGGGTAATACCCTCGCGAATATTTTCTATCGACCGCCAGGAACAGTGCCTGAACGGATCGGCATTATTCAAAACGTTTCTCCTAGCTTGACTTTGACTAACAGTGCCTTCATCTACCTACCCAATGAATCACCGCCTCCAGGGTTGAATGTCATTAGTGGCGCAACCCCTTACAATGACAAGCTTAATGGCAGCGCCTTAAACGATCAAATCTCAGGAGGTAGCGGTGACGATACCCTCTCTGGGGGAGATGGCAATGATTCCCTCTCTGGAGATGACGGTGGAGATTCTCTGTATGGGGATAGTGGCAACGATACCCTGAACGGAGGTAACAATAACGATACCCTCTTCGGTGCCATAGGCAATGATGTTCTAGACGGGGGCAATAATCAAGACCGACTTTTAGGAGACGAGGGGGACGACATCCTCTTGGGGGGGACGGACAACGACCTCTTGTCAGGGGGAATCGGTAACGATACTCTCAATGGGACTAATCCGAATAGCATGGAACTTCAGCTTGGGGAACAGGATACTTTAACTGGTGGTGCAGGCAGAGATCTGTACATCCTGGGGGACAAGCATCGGGTCTACTATAGCGATCGCAATTCTCAGACCGAAGGAGCAACGGACTATGGCTTAATTAAAAACTTTGATCCCACCCAAGATCAAATCCAATTAAAAGGCGATTACCCTTCGGGTACGCTTCGC
The DNA here is from genome assembly GCA_041165225.1 of Cyanobacteriota bacterium. Taxonomy (GTDB): domain Bacteria; phylum Cyanobacteriota; class Cyanobacteriia; order Cyanobacteriales; family Xenococcaceae; genus Waterburya. The sequence continues at coordinate 8,313 of JBEANW010000048.1, forward strand.
GATCGCAGTTCCTATAGTCTTTCTTTCTTCACTAGTGGTAGTAGCACCCTGGCGAACATTTTCTATCTTGAACCTGGAAGCACCCCTGAAAGAGTGGGCATCATCGAGGATGTGGCATCTAATTTGACCATCAGCAGCAGCGCTTTCACCCTGGTTAACTAACAAACCTTACAGCCGTTTTCAGTTGAATAAACTCCGTTGTCAAT
>JBEANW010000049.1:0-5511 GCA_041165225.1 Cyanobacteriota bacterium
CGTAAGAGAATTCCATCACTAATCATCGCGTCTACCTTACCCTGAGCAACTGCCTGAATACCACGAATGCGGGCAGCCACCCCTCGATATGGCTTGAGGGTTGCCGAGGGATAGCGTTGAGCAATATATTTGGCAGTGGTGGTATTAGCAATTACCCCTAAGACAGCTCCTTCTAAGTCATTTTCTAGATCGAGGGAATTATCTTGCTTCACTAAAAATTGTGTTCCTGTCAGAAAAAAGCCTGTAGAAAAACTGGTATTTTCTGGAGGATCTGAGCGAATGGTATTTGGGCCACATTCAAGATCCACTAGCTGATCTGCCACTAAGTTAAAACGATTGGTGGCCGTCGATTTAAGTAACTTAATACTCAGACTATTGCGTTCTCCCCCATCAATCAACTGGGATGCTAATAACTGGGATTCTAATAAATCAAAAAAATCCAAACAGTATCCTTGTAGGTTTTTACTGGCATCTAGATAGCCAAAAGGAGGTGCATCTTCTCGAATGGCAACGCTTAACACTCCTGTACGTTGAATTTTTGCTAGACGATTTTCTGGCTCTGCCTTGAGGGGAGAGATAAAACCCAGAAGGCATAAACCACTAGTGAATAACAAGACTAAGTTACGATTCATCGCTAAAAAAACTCATGATAGCTGATAAGTAGGTAGGCACAATTATTGATCACAAAAAACTTCAGCTTGAACAATTTCAAGACTGAAGTCTAAATGGTCAGAAGTTTATTATCTCTCTGGGGTTAAATCTTTAGTCGATATAGCCCATTAAAACTCCAGTTTCGTCGGATTCGTTGGAGGCAACAGGACGATTGCCCATGACAATATAGGTGTCACTGACCTGAAGAGTACTGGCAGCAATCGGACGATTACCAGAGATGGCTAGAGAACTAGTGAATTTTACTGTGCCTTTCGAGACGGGACGATCAGAACCCACGGAGGAATAAGTATGAACTATTTCCAGATGGCTAGGTTCAATCGGACGATTCTCTGGAAGTTGAATTCTAGCAGGGGTTGATAGTGCTAGAGCCTGTTCTTCTCCCTCTTGCTTCGTGGCGGTCTTAGTTGTTGAGCTAGGTTTGGCAGCAGTAGTCGTCTTGCTGGCACTTGTACCTGTATTTGCTTTTGCTTGAGTGCTGCTGGGCTTATTATCTTCAGCCATGAGAATTTTCTCCTGAACTTAAATTTGATAAAAAAAGTTATTAGTTATTTATTACTCTTATATATTTTTAATAACTCCCCTCATTTTTGCATTCTATGGATTTGGAAACAAGAGTTAGATTAATTAAGATAAGTTCTAGCTGTCTTTACAAATCCTGATGGGGAGAGTCTTTAATCAAGTTCTAGGGCTTTTGAGCCACCCTCTTTTAGCTGTTGGAGAACATCATTAATTTGATCCCATACCAGTCCTCCAGTAAATAGGGTTAACAATAGAGCAACTCCATAGGCGGGAATTACTCCAAAACCGAGAACCAGTAATCCTCCCCCAAGAAATACCCAAACTCCAAGACAAATACCAGAGAAAGTTGTGGCGATCGCAGGGTCTTTAGCAAACTCTATTTTGAAAGAAGTTGCTTGTTTCTTGTTCTGATAAGACTCTCTCAGCTTCTGGTCTAAGAGATTTTGAAACGCTGACCCAGCAGTAATCGCAATCAAGACACCGATGACGGCAATCAGAAATGGTGGTTGGGGTAAATAATACATCTAAAAAATTATTAACTTGAGTCTCGGGATAAATGAGAGCAAATGCTCTACTACTCTATCTTGAAGCGGTAACAGAAGGAATAATTGCAGCTACACTTTCAGCAGAAATTTGACGAAAGGCATTAAAGGCGAAGTCTAATATTTTCTGAGGCTTGATATCATCTTGAATCAAACTCCACAGTCTTTGCACTTCGTCAGTATGCAAGCGATCGCCCTCCGTTAAAGCGATCAACAATTGCTGACGCAAATATTTTCCTTCCTCAGAGAGGAGGTACTGCAAGCTTAAGCGGGCTGTGGGCAGTAGATCGAAGCTATCGTCAGCACTGGCAATTTTAATCATGTTTTCCAGTCTTTCCCATTGGAATTTGCCATCTTTAATCAGTACATCTAATAAGCGTCTTCTGAGTTGTGGCGATTCTCCTGTGAGCAATCTTTGGGAAATATAGGGGTAGGATACCTCCACAATCTTGAAATCGGGGTTTAGACTCAAGGCCAATCCTTCTTGAGTTACTAGGGAGCGAATAATCAGGGCAAACTTAGCGGGAAGACGGAACGGATATTCATACATTAAGGCAGAAAATTCGTCGGTAATGGTCTTAAAGTTAAAGTCTCCCACGCTCTCACCGATCGCATTACCCAGAACAGTTTCGAGAGCAGGAATAATCGGCCCAATATCAGTATCGGGAGTCAAAAAGCCTAGGTTAACAAAATCTTGGGCTAGCCCTTCATAATCACGGTTGATCAACTGGACTACTGCACTAGCGAGAGTCTCCTTCATGGACTCAGAAAGCTGATCCATCATCCCAAAGTCAATGTAGGCCATCCGTCCATCAAGGGTCGCAAACAGATTCCCAGGATGAGGATCGGCATGAAAAAAACCATATTCCAATAACTGACGTAAACCTGAAGTTACGCCGATTCTGACCAAATTATCCGCATCTAATCCCGCAGCTTCTAACTCAGAGGCATTCGTTAGTTTAATGCCATCAATCCATTCCAGGGTGAGAACAAAATTATTGCAATATTGATGGTAGATCACTGGTACTTTGACTTCAGGATCTCCCACAAAATTAGCCGCAAACTGTTCGGCATTTTGAGCCTCGTTGAGATAATCGATCTCTTCAAATAACTTTAAGCCAAATTCATCGACGATTAAACTTAGGTCGTGTCCCAGATTGAGGGGCAACCAAGGTCCCACCCAACCAGCCAAAAGCCTCATTAAATAGAGGTCAAGACTCAATTTTGGGCGGAGATTAGGACGCTGAACTTTTACGGCAACTGTTTCTCCACTATGCAAGACAGCTTTATATACTTGACCTAAGCTAGCTGCTGCAACGGGATTGGGAGAGAATTTGCGATAAACCTCGGGGATGGATTGCTCTAAACCCGATTCGATAATATTGAAGGCAATATGATTAGGAAATGGTGGTAGTTGATCCTGTAGCTTCGTCAACTCATCCAAAAAATCTTTCCGAACCAAATCTGGTCTGGTAGATAGAGCCTGTCCCACTTTGATATAGGCAGGGCCGAGGGCGGTAATGATCTTGCGGATTTCTCTGGCTCTTTTGGGCTGATTAATTAATTCTCGCCTAGTTAATTTGTCGGAATAAAGACGTAGGGCGAAATTGCCAAATTGCCAAACAACAGCGATCGCCCGCCAGATTACCTGCCAGGGACGAAAACGATAGTGAGACGCGATTGCTTCTGCATCGTAACGTAGGGATTGACCAGGTTCTAGCGGAGAATAATTCATTGTTGATTGCTGAACGCCGAGGCGTGCAGATAAATACGTTTCGCTCTTTAATTTACTTAAACTTAATTATGTGCCTACTGGTTTAACTAAGACTATCCACTAATTTTCCAGCTAATGATTATATTAGTATACAAAACTACATTTTGCTTAATCTGAAGTAATTTAAGAGTTAGGAGTTAGGAATTCGGAATTCGGAGTTAGTAGTTCAGAGTTAATACTAAATTGCCCTAAAAAGCGATCGCCACCGCCAGCATTTCTTCGGGAGTTAGATGTGAATGGACAATCTTGCCATCTTTAAACCAGACAATTCTCTCAGTTAATTTTGCCACTTCTGGTTCATGGGTCACCATCACGATGGAAATGCCACTATCATGCAACTCGCCAAAAATAGCTAAAACTTCTTTGGTCGTATGAGAATCTAGCGCTCCCGTCGGTTCATCTGCCAGTAATAGTAATGGTTCATTCACAATTGCTCTGGCGATCGCCACTCGTTGCTGTTGTCCCCCTGATAGTTGATTGGGACGATTATTGATGCGGTTTGCCAAACCCACCTTAGTTAAAGCTGTGGCTGCGCGATCGCGTCTTTCCTTGCTGGGTATTCCTCCATAAACCATTGGTAGCATGACGTTTTCTAGCGCACTAATTTGAGGGAGTAAATGAAACTGTTGAAATACAAAGCCAATTTTATGATTACGAATTTCAGCTAGCTGTTCATCTGCTAATTCAGCCACACTCATGTTATCTAGGTAATATTTACCTGCGGTGGGTCGGTCTAAACAGCCAATAATATTCATGACGGTAGATTTACCCGAACCCGATGCCCCCATAATTGAGCAATATTCTCCTTGATGGATGATCAGATCGACTTGATCTAAAGCATGTACCGCAGTATTCCCGCTACCGTATACTTTTGACACCGCTTCTAGACGAATAATTGTCGGCTTAGATTTGGTAATTTCCTGAGATAAATCCATAGTATGTCGGTGCTTTTGAAATTGGGCAGCAGGGTTAAATTCCTGATTAATTTTTGTTTGATTTCTTGTTTGATTTCTATTGTGGCAATTTTTTATGACAACTGGATTAATTACTTTTATAGTCGCTTTTTGAGTCGTTTTAGGGTCGGTGCAGGAGGCACCTTAAATTTGTATAAAAAAAGCTCAATTTGAGACACAATGATAAATATGCTTCATCATTGGAAATTAACCATGAGTACTCTACATATAGTTCCCCACATTGAAAACGAACAACTCACCCATATGGAATTAAAGATAGATTTAGAGTCAAATGCTTTTGCTTTGCTCGTTACTGAATCTGAGGAACCTGGCACAGTGTTGATCGAAGCGGGGAATAGTTTTATTCAAGAAGAGTTTTTATCAGAACATTATCGCCATGCGATCGGCAGAACGGCGGATGACAAAGTAATCTTTGATGCTGATTACTACTTAAATACGATTATTCCTGACTGTGCAACCTATTTAGGCTGTGAGCAAATTAAGCTACCTCAATAAACTTTTGCCAATTGCCATGTTCGAGCTAAAAAACCTGTTGGTCAACGGGCTAATAAATGCTATAGTTACTGTGTTGAAGATGGAAAAGTCACCAAAAAAGGGCGAGTGGCGGAATCGGTAGACGCACCACACTCAAAATGTGGCGAGAAATCGTGAGAGTTCGAGTCTCTCTTCGCCCACTTCATGCTAAGGCGTGTCGTCTCTCACTTAAAGCGATTGCTCACCACTTGCTGATCGCGGTGCTTACCCAAAATGTACCCAAAAGCAAATATAACAGAGAGTCGAAGACGAGAGAAGCGGGTACATAGATACCCCAATTAATTAAGCGGTTAATAAAAAAAGACACGGCATTACACCACGTCTTTTTGATTTTCTAAAATTTTAGTGCGATCGCGCCTAGAACCCTTGAAAACTCATTGCATGTCTCTCTACTCTATATATTTACTTCAACCCTGAAATTCTCTCTAGCTTCGCTTCTATTTGATCTAGGGGGCTATCAGGTACTTCATCATCAGAACCACCAAACACGCTTGTT
>JBEANW010000050.1:0-8079 GCA_041165225.1 Cyanobacteriota bacterium
TTGAGTCATAAACAGGAGATTTTAGTCCAGGATTTAGCAACGGAGAGACTTTTATTAACCGAAGCTAATTGTCCTTATCGTCGAGTTTTTGAGCAAGAAATGCAGTCTCGCGGAATTAATCCTTACTCTGGTTTAGAAATCATGAGTTTAAGGGCATTACAAAGTATGGTGCAGTCTGGTCTTGGTATTGGTGTAATGCCGACAGCTATTGTCAATCCTGCCCCCGAGAATACGGTTTTGAAAAATATCCAAAACTTGAAGTTAGAATTACCAGTCGGGATTGCTCTATTTCCAGAGCAAAGCATCCCTGGTTTAGCCTTGAATTTAATTTTACAAACTTTGCAAGATGGTCTGGCTTACTAAAACTATCCATATCAATTTTGGTAAAAACCCGCCATTCTTCGCAAATATCTAGCATAATAAATCTGGCAAGATTTTCATTGTCAACAGTTCATTTAACGTAATAAAATAATTGATTAAGGTTAAAAGCATGGAACAAATGGGAACTCACTTGGTCATAGACGCTTGGCAAGCACCCGCTGAATTACTCAACGATCCCGAAGCAATACGCGAAGCATTGATTGAAGCGATCACAGTGGGCAAAGCGACTTTAATTGACATGTGTGTTCATCAATTCAGTCCTCATGGTGTCACCGCTACCGCTACTTTGGCAGAGTCTCATATTGCCATCCATACCTGGCCAGAGCATGGTTATTTTGCGGCGGACTTGTTTTTTTGTGGAGCAGGTCAACCAGAAATGGCAGCAAAGGTCTTACAGAGAGCGTTGAAAGCAAGGCAAGTCAAAGTCCAAGAATTTCAACGGGGTTTTATACCCGCACCACTCAATACAATTTCATCTAGGGGAGTCTAATACTATATGATAACTTTGTCAAATTGCCGACAACCAAAATCCAAATTAAGGATCAAGAAATATAAAATTATCCCCTAATTAGTTGAGCTAGATGTGGTTAAACAGGGATAATGGGTTCTAAAGTGATTAAACTAGCCCTCCACAATATTTATCTAGCTCAATATGGCTAATATTTCTGCCGATTTTGTCATCAAGCTAGCTCTTATCCTCGCATTAAGTGTATTGCCCTCCTTAGTCTATTTGCTCATATTTCAAAAAGCTAAGAAACGTTGGAGATCGAGGTTAAGACGCGCCCAAAACTTAAATGCTTATCACCATAGCTATCGAGATCGGCTGAATCGTAACTCTTATAGCTATAGTGAGGATTCTTATCCTCTAGGAGATCGCCGTAGACCAGTAACGAAATATTTTATTGGGGATACCACCTGTCTCAACAATGCTCATTCCCCTTATATCCGCTGTGCCATCAACCCAGAAGGCCCTTGTGACGAATGCGTTCACTATGAAAAGCATCAAAAGCAGGACTAACTAAAACCGCGATCGCTAATGAAAAAGATGCTGTTTTAAGATAGTTAGGCTAATTTACAACTGAACGCAATTACTTATCTCACAAGCTCAACAAGATCAATGTCTGACCTCTTCGATCCCCAGCTTCTGATTAACGGCATCGCTGTTGGTAGTATTCTGGCTCTAGCTGCGATTGGTTTAACTCTTACCTATGGTATCCTCAAGCTTTCCAATTTCGCCCACGGGGACTTTATGACCTTGGGAGCTTATCTAACGTGGTTGACCAATGATCTAGGGGTAAATATCTGGCTCTCCATGATAGTTGGTGCGGTGGTCACAATTCTGGCGATGTTGATTGCTGAATATTTGCTCTGGAAGCCGATGCGCGATCGCCGTGCCAGCGATACCACTTTAATCATTATCTCCATTGGATTAGCTTTATTTGTACGTAACGGAATTTTGCTCTTTTACGGTGGTAGCAACCAGCAATATGAATTACCAGTAGTCCGTGCCTTGGAGTTTGGGGATCTTAGAATTGCCTACTATCGATTGGTGGTGGTGGGATTGGCGATCGCTGCCATTATAGCTCTCCATCTGATCCTCAAAAACACCAAGATGGGTAAAGCAATGCGAGCGGTGGCGGATAACATCGATTTAGCCAGGATTTCGGGCATCAATGTCGAACAAGTTGTCCTCTGGACGTGGATCATTACAGGGACGTTAACCGCTTTTGCAGGGTCGATGTATGGTCTAATTGCCGTCGTGCGCCAGAATATGGGCTGGTTTCTTATTTTGCCCTTGTTTGCCTCGGTAATTTTGGGGGGAATTGGCAATGTCTATGGAGCGATCGCGGGGGCATTTATTATCGGTATTGCCCAGGAGTTAAGTGTCCCGCTGTTGGGTTCGGAATACAAGCTAGGAGTTGCCTTAGCAATGATGATTGTCATTCTGTTGGTGCGCCCCCAAGGATTGTTTAAAAGTTGACCATAGCAATTCTCAGAACCATGAGCGACTGCATCGCTTTTCCCTTTTCCCTTTTCCCCTTTCCCAGCCTAAGCAGATTAATTTGTTTCCTAGGAGTTAATTATGACCAAACCAGTAGCTTTTTTAGGATTAGGCTTGATGGGTGGCTCAATGGCAGCTAATTTAGCCCGCCACGGCTATCAGGTAAAAGCTTGGAATCGAACAGGCGATCGCCCTGGAATAAAAATTGCCCAAGATGCTGGAGCAAATATCGTTGATTCGATTCAATCCGCCATCAGTGATGCGGAGATTATTTTTACCTGTGTGGGGGATGTTCCTGACGTAGAAGCGGTTTTGCTAGGAGCAACTGGGGTGATTAATTACGCTCAACCCAACACTCTGATTGTTGATCTGAGTACGATTGGTAGTGTGGCAGCAAAGGCGATCGGCAAACAGCTACAGCAGCGCAAATTGAGGTTTATGGATGCACCTGTATCTGGGGGAGATATTGGAGCGCAAAACGGCACCTTGACCATTATGGTGGGGGGCAGCACAACAGACTTCCAGGAATGTCAGCCTTTCCTGGCGACAATGGGTAAAAACATTACTCTTTGTGGAGATGTTGGTAGCGGGCAAGCCGTTAAGATGTGCAATCAAATTCTGGGTTCAATCTACATGGTGGGATTATGCGAGGCGATGCAATTAGCTAAACACCAAGGAATTGATCCCCACCTGATTGTGGAAGTCTGTGGTACTGGTGCAGCAGCATCTTGGGCATTATCTAATCTGGGGGGCAAAATTATTAATCAGGATTATGATCCAGGTTTCGCCATCAAACACATGGTTAAAGATTTAAGATTGGTTCAATCTATTAACGGGACATCAGGAGACAACCTTCCTGGTACAGAATTAGCCGCTCGCCTGTTTCAAATGGTTCAGTTAATGGACGACGGACAAGGTAAGGAACAAGGAACACAAGCGATGATCCGAGCCTATACCGACGAGCATTAGTGACAAGTTAAGGGTTGACTGCTTGATTCGTCCAAGTTAAATCTGATTGCAAAGTGTATAAAAAACGTTGCTGAGGATCGCTTTTTAATTGGAGATGATCGATTCTATGGGGAGTTAATAGTAATAGACAAAAATTATGGTGGGGAGTATTCGTATCGTTTGGCTCTAAGGCAAAAGCGGATTGATCTGCCATCGGTTGAGCAGGATCTGGCCAGGAAAATTGCGATCGCGCAGAGTCAGAAAGTTTATGCCAAGTGAATTTACGTGCTTGCTGTAAATCAAAATTTGTTTCTTGAACAGTAACCAGTTGGAGTTTCCCTGAGATCCGAAACTGTTCGCGGGTTTTGGTAAAATACCAGCAAATTTCAGCTAAAGGTTGATGCTCAATGTCTTGAATCTTGGCACTACGTGCATCAGTAATCATTTTTAGCTGATTTTGCTCATCATCTAAAAAGCCACGAAAAACTACAGTACGATTAGCAGGATAGCCTGCGGGGTTAACTGTAGCTAATTGGAAATAACGAGAATGGGGTTTAGAACGGTTACGGTGAATGGCACTAGAAAGTGGCGATCGCCAAGGAGCAAGCATAGGCAATGAACAACATAATAGTAGAGTGTGCGTCGTCAATCAGAATAACAAATACCAGATTGAAGATGCTTTTAATATTAGTTGCTAGTTGCTGCTTTTTTCTTGATCCCACAGTCGGGTAGAGGTTGAACTTCCCTTTCTCGACAGGTTTTTCCCCGACAACTACTTAGATGGAGCAGGCGTTTAGTATATTCTTGGATTACCTGTGGTTGGATTACTTTAGCTAAATTTTGTAGCTGATGGGGATCTTGTCGGAGGTCATATAATTCTTCCTCACCATTTTTATATTGAACATAGGTACAGTGAGTAGTTCGCAAGCCTTTGTAATTGGGAATTAAGGGAACTGCTTTAAGATTTAATCGATGCTGAAGCAACAGAACCTGTCGCCAGACATGAGAAACGGGAGAGTGACGACGAAATAAGCTGACCAAAGAACGACCATCAATAAAATTGGGCGGTTTGACCCCCGCCAGTTCAGCAAAGGTAGGAGCTAGATCGACGTTACTGACTATTTGGTCTACGGTTTTGCCCCGAGGCACATCTGGTCCCCTAACATAAAGAGGGAGATGAATATCTTCTTCATAGGCTGTTTCTTTTTGGGGTAATAATCGATGTTGACCGAGATGATACCCGTTATCGGAAGTAAAAATAATATAGGTGTTATCTAGCTGTCCATTTGCCTTCAGGGTATTGACTAGAGATACTAATCCCTCGTCTACTGCCTGGAGCGATCTCAATCTGTTTTGATAGAGTTGGTCAATCTTCGCTGTTTCCTGGGGAGTCAACAATGGCAGTTCACGGATATAGCTCGGTTTATCCTCAACATCTGCTTCATTAAAAGCTGGAGTGCGAGGCACAAAAGCATTGGGAAATAGCTGGCTGTGGCGGGGAGCAGGAATTGCTGGTTGATGGGGGGCGAAATAGGAGATATAGAGGAAAAATGGTTGTTTGTCCTGGGCTGCTTGATTGATAAACTGCTGCGCCTTATTGGTATATACATCAGCACTATAGTCTTCAGGGCGATCGCCATACTCGACGAAATTGCCATTCTCATTGAGAGTATATTTATACCCCATATAACCACTATCATTGATGGGACTTGCCCATTGATCCCACCCAGGTGGCACATAGTTTTTCGGTGCTTGTCGGGGATAGCCGTTAAAATACTTGCCAATGTAACCATTACGATAGCCTTTTTCCTTGAGCCAGGTGGCGATCGTCGATTTTTCTAAACCATGTCGATAAAGGTAAATAAAACTGCCATCTTCTTTTTTGTTGGTATAAACTCCCGTATTGTGAGCATATTGACCCCGCAGCATAGTCGCCCGCGAAGGACAACAAAGAGAAATATTGACAAAATAGTTGCTAAAGCTAGTGCCTCCATCCACCAAAAATGATTTAACCTGGGGCATATATTCCGCCCCCTCCAGATCGAGATCGTCGGTCAACACAAATAGAATGTTTGGCGGATTCTTGGTCAAGGGAACTTTACTTACCAAGGGCAGCTCCGCAGTAGCGATAAATAGTAAAATCAAACTCAGGCTAAAACAAAGCAGATATCTAAATTTCAATAACTTGATCAAGTCCGTTGTACTCACTCCACAATCGCCGAATATTTTCTAGAACCACCCTGGTTAGAGTTTTGCTCGTTAGAAAATGATCGTTGATCATAGCCGATCAAGGTTGGAATTTAGCTAAATCTAGAAAGTTGGTGCAGTTAATACCAAAATCTTTTGCATTAGCTGAGGGAAGATGCGTTGACACCACACAGCTAAGTAACTTTGCCACCCGACTAAAATTTCTCCTGAATTTTGGTTTTTATCTAGTCCTGCCACCATCGCTTGAGCAACTTTCTCTGGAGTCATGGGCATGACCCAACGAAATATTTTTAAACCCTTCGCCATATCCGTATCCGTAAGAGTCGGCAACAAGGTAATGACTCTGATATTGTGACTGGCTAACTCACTGCGTAAGGCTTGAGTAAAACCGATAATGGCAAACTTAGTTGCAGAATAAGTAGACATCGTGGGGGCAGCAACTTTACCCATAAGACTAGAGACATTAACAATTGTCCCTTCTTGTTGATTAGCCATGCGTTTAGCTAATAGCCTAGTGATGGTCATCATGCCCAATAAGTTAATCGAAATTTCTTCTTCGACTTTGGGTGATTGAGTTTCTAGAAAAGGGGCTTGGTGGGCTACTCCCGCACAGTTTACGAGCAAATGAATCGGTCTATGGGTGCGCCAAGCTTGGGCGATCGCAATATTAACCGCCGATGATTGTTTTAAATCTACAGATAAAGTGGTTACTTTTACGCCCATTGTCGTAATTTCTGTTGCCACTTCTTCTAGTTTTTGGCGATCCCTGGCTACTAATAGTAAATGTTGAATACCTTGTCGTGCTAATTCTAAGGCGATCGCTTTACCAATTCCCCGAGAAGCTCCTGTTACCAAAGCGGTTTTTCCTTTAATATTCATAATCTTGAATTCTTACTATTTTTCTGACAATGGTAATTAGCTAGTGTGTATTTCTTGTGTCAATGGCATGTTAAATTAGTTAGCCAATCAAGTAATTAAATATTAATTGTCTTGATCACTTGTTTATTTCAATTGCTATTTAATATAGTTAAAAAACAAGAGAAATATGCAGTTATCGACTAAAAAAGCTATTTCTTGCCCAGAGAAAATACTGATAAAATAATTATCTCTGCAAAAAAATAAAATCTTTGGGCTTTTCAGCTAATAGTTTAGTTGTCAATACATAGTTTGTGTCGCTATCGTATGCAATTTATTTCAGTTAGATAAAATGTTCAGCTTGATATCCAAGATAATTGAGATTTTTTGACCCGTACAAAAATGTTTAGTCTTGTTACCTTACATACCCTAACAGAAAATAATTTAAACCGAAGGGAAAATGTGTATCGAAGGTTGCATTATGTTAATTTTGTTTGCCAAAAATATTGAGAGATGCCCTGGCTTATAATCTTGAGCTTTAGTACAGATAATTTTATATTTAACATAAGTTTTATTAATATAAAATCAGTTAAATTAGCTAATCCAACGAGGAATATACTAAACTCGTGTCAGAAATTAAATTAACAGCATTCACAGCTTAATTTTCAGCTCATACCTTGATCAAAAATGACTACTGATTCCCCATCTTCAACCTTTGAATATGCCCCCCAAACAGTCCAGAGAGCTAAGGTAGCCCTCTCCTGTTCACCTTTTCGTCTCAAGCTGTTTCAGGATATGCGTCACCAAAGCGTGCCAATTCAGCAGATTGCTACAGAAAAGGGAATCGAACTGGGCTATGGGAAGCAAGCTTTTAGCGAGTCAAGAACCGAAGACAAATTAGTCTGGCTGATTAATGTTGGTCTACTGCGTCGAGAAGTAGATGGACAGGGCTTAACCGATAGCTTTCGTCTAACTCCCCTGGGGAGAAAGATTGTAGCTGAATGGGAGCAGTCACAAACCGAAATTCCCATCCCCACCTTTGCCAATCGACTTTCCCATTGGCTCAATCGTTGGTTAAAATTGTCGCTTTAAGGCAGTTAACTTCAATTAACTTAATTACCTAATTAACTGCTGTTATAACAGTGTATATATTCCAGCACAGGAGCAATCGATGAAAGCGATTATGGTAGTCGGGACAACATCTCATGCAGGGAAATCCTTTCTGACTGCTGCATTATGCCGTATTCTAGCTAGGCGTGGTTGGCGTGTTACTCCCTTCAAAGGACAAAACATGGCCCTCAATGCTTATGTCACCTCCACAGGAGGAGAAATAGGTCACGCGCAAGCTGTTCAGGCATGGGCAGCAGGGGTTGCTCCCAGGGTAGAAATGAATCCAATTCTCCTCAAGCCCCAGGGGGATATGACCTCTCAGATCATCATTAAAGGTAAGGCGGTTGGCACAGTCAAAGCTTCGGAATATTACGAGAAATACTTCGAGATGGGCTGGGAAGTTGTTCAAGAATCCCTATATCGTCTTTCCTTAGAGTTTGATTTAGTGGTCTGCGAAGGGGCAGGAAGCCCAGCAGAAATCAATCTCAAGCATCGAGATCTAACTAATATGCGGGTGGCAAAACATCTCAATGCCCCCACGATTTTGGTAGTCGATATTGAACGAGGTGGCGCAT
>JBEANW010000051.1:0-2859 GCA_041165225.1 Cyanobacteriota bacterium
TCGCCGTTTTTTCCGCAGATTGAGTTTGCTATGGCTAGGGATTATTTGGGGAGGATTGAGGGAGGTTTCGCGCAGAGCGGTCAGACCCCGCGTCGGCGAAAGACGCAAGGGAATGCTGACCGAGCAAAAGGCGCAGAGGGGGATAAGGAGGTTAATCAGCAGCAGTTTCCGATTTGGCGAGATGAGTTGTATTTGGAATTGCACCGTGGTTGTTATACGGTTCATGGGGAGCAGAAAAGGTATAATCGCCGTTGTGAAAGGTTACTCTATGAGGCGGAGTTGTGGTCAACGTTGGCAACTGTGCTTTGTGGGGAGAGGTTTGATCTTCAGTTAATTGCTTCCAAGGTAGATACAATTCTGGAATCGACAGATCTTAGTTCGGCAACCTGTGAACAGTTGATCGAATTTGCTTGGAAGAAGGTTTTGTTTAATCAGTTTCATGATATTTTGCCTGGGACTTCCATCGCCGAAGTGTTCACTGAAGCTAATCGGGACTGGGAAATAGCGATCGCTTTGGGAGAAAGTCTTCTGCATCATGCTTTAGATACCATTGCCTTAAATATCAAGTTGCCTCAGCCACCTGAAGGGGATGCGATACCAGTAGTGGTGTTTAATTCTCTTAATTGGGAGCGATCGCAAGTTGTAACCTTAGAAAATCGGAACTTTAGTGATCACAATCTGGTTTTTTGGCTTTGGGATGATCGGGGTAATAAGATTTTTGCTAATAATTATCATCCAGGGAAGTTAAGCTTTTTGGCGCAGGATATTCCAGGAGTAGGCTATAGTCTCTATTGGTTGTGTCAAGGATCGGGTGAAAAATCCCAGAGCAAATTTAATAGTAATTACCAGTTAGAAAATAATTATCTAAAAATTATTGTTAATCCTGATACAGGGGATTTAGATAGTATTTTTGATAAGCATAATGAGCGAGAAATATTGCGATCGCCTGGGAATAAACTCCAAGCTTTTACCGATCAAGGACAATATTGGGATGCTTGGAATATTGATCCTGAATATGAGCAGCAACAATTAGCTGATACTCAACTAAAATCCATTGAGTGGCTAGAAGATAGTGAACTACGCCAGGTAATTCGAGTCGTCAAACAGTTTAATTGTTCGGAATTTATCCAGGACTATATTTTAGCTAGTCAGGCAAATCTCTTAAAGATCAAAAATACTGTAGATTGGCAAGAAACTCATGTCATGGTTAAGGTGGCATTTCCCCTCAATCTAACGAGCGATCGCGCTACCTACGAAATTCCCTGTGGCACAATTGAACGTACCTCTAACCCTCAAACCCCTGCCGAACAAGCTCAATGGGAAGTACCCGCCTTGCATTGGGCAGATTTAACAGACACCACAGCAAATTACGGCGTTAGTTTACTCAATGATTGCAAGTATGGTTATGATGCTCAACTCAATCAATTGCGTCTCACTTTATTACGGGCTGCTACTTGGCCAGATCCCCAAAGCGATCGCGGTATTCACCATTTTACCTATGGCATCTATCCCCATCAATCTAGCTGGCAAGCAGCTCACACTGTGGAAAAAGGTTATGAACTCAATACAGCCTTGCGGACGGTAATGCTCGATCAATCACAGCCAAGGAATCTCGTTAGTCAGGAATTACTAACAAGGAGCGAACTCTTGAACTTATCTGCCGATAATTTAGTTTTAATGGCATTGCAGTTAGGGGATCAGCAAAACTTGACCCTGCGCTGTTATGAAGCCTTGGGAACAGAAGCCCAGATCGAGCTTAGAAGTGACTTGGATATTGAGATTGGTGCTGTCATTGATTGTCTAGGACAAGAGCAGAAAGAACAGCCTAAGACGATCAAACCTTATAAAATTGTGACTTATAAACTAAGCCGTCTCTAAAGATAAAAGGGGAAAGGGGAAAATACTGAGAAATGTTCCGTAATCTTACTGAAATTGTTTTAAAATTTACTGTGTTATCGTAAGGCAGTCAGCAGATAATCCGTTTATTTACCCACATAATATTAGGGTTAATGATGGAGTTATCCCTGAAAGTACATAGCAGATAATCTTAGCAAAAAGCTTCATGGAAGTCATTCAAACCGAGATTCCCGATGTTGTAATTATTGAACCAAAAGTTTTCGGTGATGAGCGTGGTTTTTTTCTGGAAAGTTTTAATGAAAAAACTTTTAGCGAGAAAACTGGCGTAACTGCTAGTTTCGTCCAAGATAATCATTCTCGTTCTGCTCAAAATGTATTGCGGGGTCTACATTATCAAATCCAAAATCCTCAAGGAAAACTGGTACGAGTGACTTCTGGTTCAGTGTATGACGTTGCCCTAGATATCCGTAAAAGTTCAGCAACTTTTGGACAGTGGACTGGATGCTTATTGAGTGACGATAACCACAGACAATTATGGGTTCCCCCTGGATTCGCTCATGGATTTGTGGTTTTATCAGAGGTAGCAGACTTTTTATATAAGACCACTAATTATTATTCCCCAGGACATGAGCGTTGTATTTTGTGGAACGATCCTGCCATCAATATCGACTGGAAGTTTACAGGGAAACCAGTACTTTCAGCCAAGGATCAAGCTGGAGTACCTCTAGACCAAGCTGAGGTATTTTCATGACCAAAATATTGTTAATTGGCATTACAGGACAGGTAGGACAAGAGCTATGTCAGACTCTCCCTACCATCGGCGAAGTGATCCAAGTGGGTCGTCAAGAACTGGACTTAAGCCAGCCAGAGTCAATTCATGAAAGTATTGCACAGATCAAGCCTGATGTGATTGTTAATGCGGCTGCCTATACCGCCGTAGATAAGTCGGAAAGCGAACCTGACTTGGCTATGGCAATTAATGCCACTGCCCCCAAAGCGATC
>JBEANW010000052.1:0-3728 GCA_041165225.1 Cyanobacteriota bacterium
CCTTAAGGGTGTTGAGCTTCATCCGAATACCAGCTTCCCTCATACTTTGAGTGGGCTGAATAAACGTCCGCCCCACATAGCGATTTTTAATTAATCCTTCCCCATAGGCAAGTCCAGATTCACGAGAAAAGCCGATCGCCGCAGGAATACCTGAATCGGGAACACCAATTACCAGATCAGCATCCACAAAAGATTCTCTGGCTAGTTGTCTACCCAGGCGAATTCGATAGCTATAGAGAGTCTCACCATGCATCACGCTATCAGGACGAGCAAAGTAGATCATTTCAAAGATACAGAGTTTCTTATCTGCTTCTTTTGTCCAAATTACTGATGCTACTCCCGAATCAGTGATCCACACTAGTTCTCCTGGCTGCACGTCGCGGACATATTCCGCACCGATAATATCTAAACCACAGGTTTCCGAAGACAGAACATAGCGTTGCTTAGAATTCTCTTCCGTTGGCAGCACCCCAATTACCAGAGGACGAATCCCATGACGATCTCGCGCCCCCATCAAACCATCGGGAGTAGCGATCGCTAAACTATAAGCACCCTCACAGATCTTAAAGGCATTGACTGCCCCCTGAATCCAGTTTTTGCCCTGGTTCACTTCATCGGCAATGGTGAGAGCAATCATTTCAGAATCGGTAGAGCTAATGAAACTAGCCTCTCGCTGAATTAGATGCTGCCGTAGCTCTACAGCATTAACCAGATTGCCATTGTGGGCTAGAGCTAGTTTGCCTAATCTAGTATCTAATACTACAGGTTGAGCATTTTCTTTCAAACTAGAACCTGTAGTGGAGTAGCGAGTATGACCAACAGCAATTTCTCCAGGTAACTGTCCTAATATCTCTTCGTTAAATACCTGAGAAACTAATCCCATGTCTTTGTGACAATAGATATCACCCTTCTTCAAGGTAGCAATGCCCGCCGACTCCTGTCCTCGGTGTTGTAGCGCAAAAAGACCAAAATAGGTAAGTTTGGCGACATCAAAAGTTGTTTCAGGGGCATAGACCCCAAATACACCACAAGCCTCTTCTGGCTTATCAACCCCCTGGATATCCATTAAAGAATCAGAATCTTCTGTCCAATCGAAAGATTGTTGTGGCATCATGCTGCTGGTTGGCTCCTACCTTTGGATGATAAGTATTTACAGATATATGTATTTATTAAGGAAATGCTCCTAACATCTTCCCCATTTTGATTTTTTTATTTTCTCTATTCTCTGTCGAAAATTTTTGCTAAAAGCAGTGCCTAGTAAGTTCCTCGATGGTGTAAAAATCTGCTCGCCTCAATGACTGATGCAAATCAGGAGACTAGTCTATTCTCTATAGCTTGGGACCAAGTAATAATTAACTCTGTCATCTTAACATTAATTAACGATAGATTATCATTGGTTAAAATCTCTAATTGAGATTGACCAACTACTCCTAGCTTGCCCCAATAGCCAGCTAAATTATCATGGAGATAAGCTTCCCAGGAGTTAACTCCTGCTGGACTAACCGATACAACAATCTGACTCGCTACTTCCCCAAATAAAACTTCATCCAAACGTTGCGACTCAGATATGGCAAACTTTACTGTTGCTCCCAAATTGTTGCCAATACAGGCTTCGGCTAAAGCAACGGCTAATCCTCCCTCTGCCGAATCGTGAGCCGACTTAATCCATCCTTGACGGATACCATGACGACAGGCAGCTTGAACACTTTTCTCTAGCTCAAAATTTACTACAGGAGGCTTGCCTGCTACCGTACCGTGAACTGTTGCTAAGTATTCAGATCCACCGAGAACAGCATTGGAGTTACCCAGTAGATAAATAATGTCTCCTGAGTTAATCCAAGACTGTCCGCAGATTTTAGTGAGATCAGGAACTAAACCCACCATACCAATCACGGGAGTTGGATAAATCGGTTGAGGATTGCCCTGGGAATCAAGGGTTTCGTTATACAGGGAAACATTGCCCCCCGTTACGGGGGTAGATAATTCTCGACAAGCATCGGCGATCCCTTGGCAAGCGCTAGCTAGCTGCCAATAGCCCACGGGTTTTTCGGGACTACCAAAGTTGAGATTATCCGTCACTGCCAGAGGTTCTGCTCCGACACAGCTCAAATTTCGGGCAGCTTCAGCTACGGCAGCTTTTGCCCCTTCGTAGGGATCAAGATAGACATAGCGGGGGTTACAGTCGGTGGTTGCTGCCACGCCAGTAGTGCAGTCTGCGGGTTTAGCATTAAGGGGACGAACCCTGATAACTGCTGCATCCGCTCCGCCAGGCAAAAGAATTGTATTATTCTGTACTTGATGGTCATACTGACGATATACCCACTGCTTCGAGGCGATGGTGGGGGTATCTAATAGCTGGAGCAAGATCTCATTCCAGGTTTTATATGTCCCCTGAACGTCTATTCCTTGATAATCGCAGCCAGGTAAGTTAGCTGTCGTCCATTGAGCAGCTTCTTGGGCATAAGCGGGAGGTTCAGTGAGCAACTCCCTGTGATAGATAGGAGTATCATCCGCTAAAGCGCTGGCAGTGACTTCGGCGGCAACTTCTCCCTGGTATAAAATTCTGACCACTGGTTCTGCAATTACTGAACCTGCAACTACCGCCTGAAGTTCCCACCGATGAAAAATATCGATTAATTCTTGTTCTCTACCCTTTTGGGCGACGAATAGCATTCTTTCTTGGGATTCTGAAAGCAAATATTCATAGGGAGTCATCCCTGGTTCTCTGGCGGGAATTAAGTCCAAATCTAGTTCAATCCCCACACCACCTTTATCTGCCATCTCGGAGGTAGAACAGGTTAATCCCGCTGCCCCCATATCCTGAGCTGCAATTACTGCCCCAGTTTTAAATGCTTCTAAGCAAGCCTCTACTAAGGATTTTTCCAAAAACGGATCTCCTACCTGTACCGCAGGGCGATCATCCATAGAATTATCAGTTAATTCTGAACTAGCAAAACTCGCTCCTCCCATACCGTCTCTACCAGTAGTTGAACCAACATATAATACGGGGTTGCCAATACCCGATGCTCCAGATTTCACAATCTCATCGGTTTCCATTAGCCCCAAGGCCATAGCATTGACTAGAGGATTGCCTGAATAAGCCCGATCAAAATAGATTTCTCCTGCTACGGTGGGTACGCCAATGCAATTACCATAGTGAGAAATTCCTTCGACTACCCCTTGAAAGATGCGCCTGGTTCTGGCATCTTCGAGACTACCGAAGCGCAAAGAATTGAGAATGGCAATGGGGCGCGCCCCCATAGTAAAAATGTCCCGCAGGATGCCCCCTACCCCTGTAGCTGCTCCCTGAAACGGTTCTACTGCTGAAGGATGATTATGGGATTCGATCTTGAACGCTAACTGGAGACCATTACCTAAATCTACTACCCCTGCGTTTTCTCCTGGCCCGACTAAGACCCGTTCTCCTGTAGTGGGAAACTGGCTCAAAAGAGGTCGAGAGTTCTTATAGCAGCAGTGTTCTGACCACATGACCCCAAACATACCTAACTCGGCTTGGTTGGGATGGCGACCTAAACGACTGACAATTTCTTGATATTCCTCTGGCTTGATACCTTCGGCGGCGATTTCTTCAGCACTAAAGGGGTAGACCCAATCTCAGACATAGATAACCTACGATAACCTTTTCACTCTTGGCACAAGCTTTATTTTAGCCATTCTTGGTCAGCTAGAATCATGATTTTTTAATTACTTTAAATTTTGATCATCTA
>JBEANW010000053.1:0-5569 GCA_041165225.1 Cyanobacteriota bacterium
CGAATTAAATGCTCCCAAAAACGCCTTTGCCAGATTGCCTTTTCCTGTTTACTTTGTCTAGAAGCTGAAATATTACCTTGATATTGAAGAGCGCATCGACGGCTGAACCAACTTTTAATCAAACGCCAACGAGTAGAAAAATCTGCATCTTGTGGTGGTAATGTCCATAAACAATGAAGATGGTCAGGCAAAACCGCAATGGCATCAATTATAAATGGGTGTTTTTTCATTACTCTTTTGAATGAATCTCGTAACAAATTAATGTTTTCTGGTTGGCACAAAAGAGGACGACGATTATGAGTCACAAGAGTAAACAAATAAGTGCTTCCTGGAGATCTTGAGCGACGGTATTCCATAAGTCCATGATCGCTTTGTCTATCTGTTGTTGGGTTTCGCCTTGCTCTACCCAACCTACGAGATCGGCGATCGCTCTGCAATCGAAATCAATAAAAGTACTTGAGAACTCCGAATTTCAAAATCAGCTTAATTTTCTTCTCCATAATCCTAGTTTTTTCTGCCAAAGGTTAACAGGATAATAAAAAGCAGGACTCCATAGGCTAGTAATAATTGCCGAAATAATCACCACCTGCTGGTATTTATAAAGCAAATCCGTCATAGTCATCAGATGTTCTCTGCCATACTGCCAGGCAAAAATCCCCTCAGACAAACAAGTCATAAAAAACACCACAAAAGCGACAGAAATAAAATCTTCCCCTAGATACTTCTGCGTCTTGAGACTTGAACTCAAAATTCCTACCACCACAAAACTAAGAATATGGGAGGGATTGCTCAGAGTAATACCATCATAGATACAACCAACAATCAAACCTGCGATCGCTCCTTGCCAAGCCGTCCTATTAAGACTCCAAGCCACAACCCAAATCAATAACCAGTTAGGATTCACTTCCAGTAGCTCCATCCCTGGAATATCCGCTAGCATCAAAATAATACAGACAGCGATCGAAGCAGTAATAAACAGTAAATTAACTACCTTTAAAATATCAAATGTTCTCTGTTTGTTGCGCTGCATTATTTCCCTTTTCCCTTTTCCCTTTTCCCTGTCTCAACCAGGAAGTTTTTTGGCACGACTACTTGCCTAATTCCCTAACTTAGATACAAACGGCTGAATCACCACCCATTCCAAAACATCAATTGGCGCACTCAATTCCACATCAACAGTAGCGCCTTGATTTTTCGCCACCGATTTAATCTTGCCAATGGCTAAACCAGGAGGATAAAGCTTGCTCAAGGGAGAAGTGGCAATCTCATCCCCCGCCTTAATACCTGCTACCTGGTGAAAAAAGTGCATCACCACTGTGGAAGAATCCTTGCCCGTAATATAGCCAAACTGACGACTGCGACTCAGAATTGCCCCCACCCGACTAGTATTATCACCGACTAATAGTACCTTACTAGTATGGGACGTAACGTGAGTAACTCGTCCCACCAAACCACCGATACCCGTAACTATATACCCAGGTTTCACACCATCTTTACTGCCTTTGCCCAGGGTGACTCGGTTCCACCAGCGATCGCGACTACGAGCAATTACTGGAGCCACAATAGTTTTATCTGGTTTAGCTTCAGAGTAATCAAGTAATTGCTTTAACTGCCGATTTTGCTGCTCTGACTCCACCAGATTTTGCTCTAACTCTAAAATTCTGGCATTAGTTAGCCGATCTTCCAAAGTAAGCTGTGCTTGAGATTGAAATGGGCTAACTACAAAGTAATAAGCTTCTGATAGAAATGCAGCCTGAGTTTGTTTGATCCCTAGGGCGACAATTAAAGCGACGATTATGATAATTGTGCGAAACCCATATCTGTCCCACCAGCGAGTCATACGATAGTTATCCCAATTAATTTTCTGACAGTATTAGAGATTGTTTAAAGAAAGCTTATCTGATTATCTCAAGAGAGCTGTATCACTAAATACGCGATCATAAGCTTTATCTTCTAAAACTTTACCTGTACCCAACACCACGCATTTTAGCGGGTCAGCAGCAATATGAGTCACAATGCCTGTTTCATGACTGATTAAGACATCGATGCCCCGTAGTAATGCCCCTCCTCCTGCTAGCATGATGCCACGATCAATAATATCCGCAGCTAAATCTGGAGGAGTTTGCTCTAGAGTACGTTTAATCGCTTCAATAATACTTCTTACCGAGTCTTTGAGACATTCCCTAATTTCTGATTCGCTCACTTCCACCGTACTAGGAAGTCCTGAAAGCAAGTGCAGACCTCTTACTTCCATAATGCGATCGTTTTCATCTACGGGATAAGCTGAACCAATTTTCAACTTAATAATCTCTGCCGTATTTTCGCCGATCGCTAATTTATGTTCTCGCTTAATCTGATTGGTGATCGCTTCGGTCAATTCATCCCCCGCAATACGAATGGACTCACTGATTACCTTTCCTTGGGAGCTAATTACCGCTACCTCAGTAGTTCCACCGCCAATATCGACAATCATATTTCCCGTCGCTTCCATAACAGGTAAACCTGCACCAATAGCGGCGGCGATGGGTTCTTCAATCAAGTTCACCTCCCTCGCTCCTGCATTAGTCGCGGCTTCAATTACCGCCCGTCGCTCAAGCTTAGTGACACCACTGGGAATGCCGATCACCATCCGAGGATGTACCAAGGGATTACCTTCAAAAGCCCGTTTGACAAATTCATGGATCATGGCTTCCGTGGCATCAAAGTCAGCGATTACCCCATCTTTGAGGGGACGTAAGGCTTCAATATTTTCGGGAGAACGTCCCAACAGTAATTTCGCTTCTCTACCGAATGCCCTGGGGTTTTCTGTTTTGCGTTCGATCGCGACTACAGAAGGTTCTTCCAAAACAATTCCTCTGCTAGATACATATACCAAAGTATTCGCAGTACCTAGGTCGATACCCATGTCCCGCGAAAGACTAAAACGATTAAAAAAACCCACTGTAATATTTCGCTCCGAAAAAACTAGTAACGCATGATCTAAGTCGAATCTAATTTACTCTCTATATGTTAATTAGTCTAAGGGCAAATATACTTAAATCTTTAGATCTAGCTAATCCGAGAAATTATGCAGCAAGCAAGCTATTTCTCAGTAAGATAAAAATTGGAACATCTTGAAGAAATTGGGTTTCAGATGACAATTTTAGATTATTCAGCAATTTATCAGGGCGTTACTAACTCGATTTTCACGTAAGTACTCACCCCTAAAATTAATTAACAGAGGCAAAATGTCCGTAAATCTAATTTGCACAGGCTGCACAACCTTCGCTCTTTTCCTTAAAATCATCCTTCTGGACAGTCCGAACATAATAAACCGCCTTACAGCCTTCTTTCCATGCCATAACTAGGGTTTCAAAGATATCCTTGGCTTTGACTGCTCTTTCGGGTTCATCTGAGAAGTACACCCCTTGATTAAGGTTGAATAATAACTCCATAGAAATACCTGTATCAATCCATTGCTGCATTACCGCTACGGCTTTAACGACAATTTTTTGGTCAAGGCTTTTATTTTCCCGATAGAACCAAAAGCAATCTTCAATAAACGGCGGTGCGATCGGTACAGTTCCCTTTGCCCACTTATCGTAGAAAAACTTGCTGTAGGCGGGGAGGATACTGGCAGTACATCCCTGAACTAAAGATGAAGAAGTATTGGGAGCGATCGCCGTAATATGGGAGTTACGCACACCATAGGTTTGAACGTCCTGGGATAGCTGTTGCCAACGTTCTGGCTCTGCCGTTAGGGGCAAGATCTCGGCTAAAGTCTTAGAACCTAGTAATTTGCCTTGGCTCCATTCACTTCCAGGAAAAGCAGCATATGCACCCCGTTCTTTGGCTAGTTCCATAGAGGCAGCAGTACACCAATAGGCAACTTCTTCAAACAGATGACTGATTTCTTCAAGGCTCTGATAACTTAAATGACCTTTAGCCAACCAGTCGGCTAATCCCATACAACCCACCCCAATGGTACGGTACTTATCGTTATGGGCTTTACTATCTTTAAAAGGAGGCTCAGTAATATCAATAGTGTTATCAAGTATACGGACGGCTAACTTAGCGGTGTCGGCTATTTCTGCTGCCTCAAGATTAGCCAAATTCAAAGAAACCAAGTTGCAATTGTGAACAATAATTCCTTCAGCAATGAAATGATGACCATTAGGAATATTTAAATCGTAAACCTGTGCTTCACCGATATATTCTATCGATTTAACTTCTGAAGTTCTTCTGTAGGTCTGTTTTTCGCTTTTTCTAGAACGCTTGACTCTCTGGTATTTACTGGTTTTATCGGGGCAGAGATCGAAGCCAATAACTTCCATAAAACGCTCTGTTGCCCAACCTGAAATATTTAAGTTACCCTGGGAACGTTTTCGATCGCTGGAGTAATAATAGGCAACTGTTGAAGGAATGCCAAAACAATCAAGACATTCTCGGACATCGTGTAACAGTTCCAGACTGGCACTGGATAATTGAATAACGGGGTGGTTTCTTGAGTTGGAAGTCTCATGAACGCATCCATCAGCACTAAATAAACCACTAAGGATACTTGCCAAGCGATCGGCTGGTAAAGATTTGATTAGCTTACCCAGCTTTTTCGTCGCACCTTTACCCGATGTTAATCCATATTCTTGAGTAAGGTATTCGCGAAAAGATTGTTTATTAGTCACCCACGACCTAACACCAGTCCTTTTGTCAATCCGAACAGATGGTACTTCCTTGGTAACAGCACTGAAATGATAATTCGTAGTCTCGTGTATTTTCGCCATTTCTGCCACTACTTTTTCCAGAGCCAAAGTTTCATCAGCACCAAAACACACCCCAATGGATTTATCCAAAATCCAGCCATCTCCAATCAGCCAGCCGATCGCAGCATCACTGAGATTGCGAGAAACGCTATAAAATTCTGGTAAATACCATTCAGGAACTTGAATTTCTAATCGATCTCCCACCTCAATTTCATCTAAAGTCAACCATCGACGATAACGGTTTTGTGAACCATGTCTAACTAAAAACTTATGATCTCCCGTGGCTTCAACCGTACGTCCATTTTTCAGAGTAAGACGATAGACATCTTTAACACCATTGTCGATCAGTTTGGCTGTTTCAAAATGATAGACAGGAGTAAAATCTTGATCGGATTTAAACGGGACTAATACTCTTTCTCCGTCGCATTCTTCGATCGCCTGCCAACCTTTTTCCGTCATCACTTTTGTTCCTGCTGCCAGACAACAATGTGCCTCTACTCCAGGTTTGACATTCGAGAAGCTCTCGCAACATAAATTAACCCCAGGAATATAACCTTCATGTTTATTAGGATTGGCTCGATTGATGGTGTCTTTGAATGCCAGATAAGGCATCCCTGTTTCTACCTGACTCCGCATGATATGTTTAAACAACTCGCGAGCATCTACTTGCTTGTAGAGCTTAATTTTCTTCCCTAGTTCGGCTTCAATAGTTTCATAGGCAGCCTCAAAACTACTTCCCCACTCTTGGGCTAGTTCAATCCCCAATTGCTCCTTAACTTCATAAGGATCGACCAGAGTCCATTTTGCTTTGGCTTCTACTCGACGCATAA
>JBEANW010000054.1:0-5822 GCA_041165225.1 Cyanobacteriota bacterium
ATAGTGAAGCAGCGATCATTGTAGATCCTCAATCACCAGGACGCAATTTAATCGTAGTGGATGATGTCTTAAATACAACCTACTTAGATCTTAATTGTCCAGCGATCGCAATTCCTCAAAAACATAACTACCACAGGCAACTGCTTGATAGCAATACCCTCGACTGTATTCTCTTAGATTCTCGCCCAACTCTGCTCCAGATTTTTATCCGTGGCAATCCCTTTCGTGGCAATGCAGGTTTAACCAGCAAAACCAAGGCAATATATCAGGAATTACTAGCTAAAGAACAAGTAACAGGAATCGTGATTTATGGCAGTCCCTACGTCCTAGATTGGTTTAAAACCATCATCGGTGCAGATTTACCTTGGGTGTTCACCTATGGACAAATGGAACAAGCTCAAGCGATCGCCCTTCAGACATTGTTTCCTGATCAAACTCCAACTTTAGAATTGGAGTCCCAAAATTTTGGATTTTAAGAGTAGGGGTTAATTAAATATCTGCTTCACAAAATCTTTATCCATGATTAATTTTCCTTATGGTACAGAGCTTTTGTAATTTTAGATACAGCAATTAACAGTATTTTTATTATTGGTATCTTGGCTGATAGTTTATATTGGTAGAAAGACTAATTTTAAATTTATTTATTTATTACGGTAATCAAAAATGACTGCTACTACACAACCATTTTTGGCGACGAGCTATTCCCTTGATACCCTCAAGAATGAGGCTCGCCAGCTAATCGAAACAGGGATTATTAGTCGTCAGCAATCCATCTATACCCTATGTAAATATATCCCTGCTCGTGAGTGGGTAACGATTGAGTGTCAGCTAGAAAGAGCAGACTATTTACTTAGAGATCCCATTGGTGATTTGGTTTCCTACGATAGCTGGGAAAACGATTAAAAGATTGTAACGGCTATAGCAATTTTCAGAACTGAAACATAAATTGCTTTAACCTTGGTGCGCGATCGCAATATTATTACTTCGATAGTTTCATCTTGATCAATAAACCCTTTTCCCTTTTCCCTTTTCCCTTTTCCCCGCCTAAGCAGATTAATTTGTTTCTTAGGAGTTAAATTGGTTTTACGTTGATTTAGTTGAATTTACTGAGATATTTGCGAAAAAATCCCTTGCTATAATGTGGAAGATCATGAGTACGGCAGCCCTTGATTTGCCCTAATCACGTCTATTTGTAGTAAAGCAATGCAAAATTCATCTGATAGTTCTAGTTCTGATAGTAATGAACTCTTCGTATCCAAAGCAAATCGACCTTTAGGAGAAGTTTTAATTGAGGCGGGGTTAATTACGGCTAGTCAAATAGAATTAGCTTTACAGCTACAGTCCACGAGTCATCTGAGAATTGGTGAAATACTAGCTTCCCACAATTGGATTGAACAGCAAACGGCAGATTTCTTTGTCGAAAAGTGGGGAAGTTTACTCAAACAAGAAAAAAAGAAACCTTTAGTCTATTATTTCCGTAGTGCAGGATTGTTAAGCGAACAGCAGATCGCTTCCCTAATTCGGGAACAACAGCAACAGGGGAAACCCAAGAGATTTCATCGGTTGGCAGTGGAACGAGGGTATCTTAAGCAAATTACCGTGGACTTTTTTCTGGCAAATATCTTTAAGATCTACAACACCAACGTTTTTTCCTTTGCTAAACCCTACGAAATTCTCAGTCGATATAATCGAGGAGAAACCAACTTCAGACGGACAGAGTTGAGTAAAGCACCATTGATGGGGGTCAGTCTCAAGGGAATTTATCTAGACGGTTCTAACCTACGGGAGGCTAATCTTAATAGCTCTAATTTGAGTGAGTCTAGTTTTATTCAAACTGATTTAGCGCTAGTGGATTTAGTCAAAGCTGTTTTGACGGGAGTAAACTTTGAACGGGCGAACTTATATCAGGCTAATTTAAGAGAAGCCCACTTAAAAGAAGCTAACTTTACCAAAGCTAATTTACAGGGAGCAGATTTACGAGAAGCCCATTTGTTCAATGCTGTTTTTGCGGGGGCAGATCTAAGAGAAGCGAAACTGCAAGAGGAGTATCACTATGAAGTTTATTACGACTCCCAGACCACTTTTGACGATCAGTTTGAACCACAAAAAGCGGGCTGGAAACAGCTCGATCCCTCATGAGTTGAAAATTTCCGACTATTGCTTAAAAAAACTTAAATAATAAACATAAAACTATAGCTCTCTTCCCTTGCAAGATAAAGGTTCTAACAATTCAGATAGTGTTAGGATCGGTTCACGAGAAAAAGAAGCGAAAAAATAAGGAACAAACTCAATGCAGGAATTTGACAAGTCGATATCTTTTGATGGTCGTGATATTCGGCTTAAAGTAGGCTTGCTCGCACCACAGGCAGGCGGTTCAGTATTGGTAGAGTCAGGAGATACAGCGGTTTTAGTTACCGCCACAAGAGCCAAAGGTAGAGAGGGAATTGATTTCTTACCTTTAACTGTAGATTATGAAGAACGACAGTATGCAGCAGGGCGAATTCCTGGGGGATTTTTTCGGCGAGAAGGTAGACCTGGAGAAAAGGCAATCCTGACCAGTCGGCTGATTGATCGCCCCATTCGACCTTTGTTTCCTAGCTGGATGCGGGATGATATTCAAATTGTAGCCACTACCCTGTCGATGGATGAAGATGTTCCCCCAGATGTTCTAGCTGTAACAGGGGCTTCCATTGCTGTTTTGTTAGCGGAGATTCCTTTCTATGGTCCAATGGCAGCGGTGCGGGTTGGCTTAGTGGGAGATGATTTTATCCTTAATCCCACCTACAAAGAAATTGCTAAAGGAGATTTAGATATTGTTGTAGCGGGGACTGCTGACGGGATTGTCATGGTAGAGGCAGGGGCGAACCAACTTCCAGAACAGGATGTAATTGAGGCGATCGAGTTTGCTTACGAAGCAATTCAAGAGTTAATTCAGTCTCAACTAGATTTAATTAAGGAGTTGGGCATTGAGATTGTTAAGCCAGAAACTCCCTTAGAAGATCAGAGTTTGATTAGTTTCATTGGCGATCGCGCTAGTAAGGATATTAAACATATTCTCTCCCAGTACGACTTTGATAAAAAGACCAGGGATGAAGCCTTAGACGAAATTAAACAAACCAAAATTGTTGAGGCGATCGCAGGTTTGCCCGAAGATGACCCCATTGCCATTGCCACCACAGAAGATGCCAAAGCGATCGACAAGGCATTTAAAAAGCTGACTAAAAAGCTGATGCGGAGTCAAATCATCGAAGATAGTATTCGGGTTGACGGCAGAAAGCTCGACCAAGTAAGACCGATTAGCTCTAGGGCAGGGGTATTACCCAATCGGGTACATGGTAGCGGATTATTTATAAGAGGTCTAACTCAAGTCCTTTCTATTGCCACCCTTGGTACTTCAGGAGATGCTCAAGATACCAGGGATGATATGAGCATTCAAGACGAAAAACGCTATCTGCACCACTATAATTTTCCCCCTTATTCCGTGGGAGAAACTCGCCCCATGCGATCGCCTGGACGGCGAGAAATCGGTCACGGTGCTTTAGCAGAGAGAGCTTTGCTTCCTGTATTACCCAGTATCGAGGATTTTCCTTACGTCATCCGAGTGGTTTCGGAAGTTCTATCTTCCAATGGTTCTACCTCTATGGGTTCTGTCTGTGGCTCAACTCTATCCTTGATGGATGCAGGAGTACCTTTAGCAAAACCCGTCAGTGGGGCAGCGATGGGTCTGATTAAAGAAGGAGAGGAAGTGCGAATCCTGACGGATATTCAAGGCATTGAAGACTTCTTGGGAGACATGGACTTTAAGGTGGCAGGAACTGATGCTGGGATAACTGCCCTCCAAATGGATATGAAGATCACTGGTTTACCCATGACGGTGATTGCGAAAGCGATTCATCAGGCTTTACCCGCGCGGATTCATATCTTAGAAGAAATGCTGAAGGCGATCGACCAACCCCGACAAGAGCTATCTCCCTATGCTCCAAGACTACTAACCATGAAGATCGATCCCGATTTAATCGGCATGGTTATTGGGCCTTCTGGGAAGACAATTAAAGCCATTACCGAGCAAACAGGGGCAAAAATTGATATTGAGGATGATGGCAAGGTAATTATCGCTGCGGTAGAAGCTGAGAAAGCAGATATGGCGAGAAAAATGATCTTCAATATCACCCGCAAACTCAATGAAGGAGATGTTTATCTAGGAAAAGTAACCAGAATTATCGATATCGGTGCTTTTATAGAAATTCTGCCAGGAAAAGAAGGGATGATTCACATTTCCCAGCTAGCAGAAGGTAGAGTGGGCAAGGTGGATGACGAAGTGGCAGTAGGAGATGAGATTGTGGTTAAGATCCGTGGTTTCGACCAGAAAAATCGCCTGAATCTCACTCGCTTGGGCATTCATCCCGACGAAGCTGCTGAAGCTAGAGCCGCAGTCTCGTAAAGGGGCTTCGCCCCAGTTATTAGCTTTTAGCTTTTAGCTAGGGGCTTCACACCTTTATTCATTATGCCTAACCATCTGCAATCAACTAAAAGTCTTTATCTACAGAAACACGTTGATAATCCTATTAACTGGTGGTATTGGTGTGAATCAGCTTTGGCTGAGGCTAAACGAGATAATAAGCCAATTTTCCTCTCCATTGGTTACTCTAGCTGTCACTGGTGTACGGTCATGGAAGGAGAAGCATTTTCTGACCAGGCGATCGCCGATTATCTCAATAGCAACTTCCTGCCCATTAAAGTAGACCGCGAAGAAAGACCAGACATTGACAGCATTTATATGCAAGCGCTGCAAATGATGACGGGACAAGGGGGATGGCCATTAAATATCTTTTTAAATCCTGAAGATCTCGTGCCTTTTTATGGCGGTACTTATTTTCCAGTAGAACCTAAATATGGTCGTCCTGGGTTTTTGGAAATGCTGAAGTCGATACGTCGTTTTTATGACCAAGAGCCAGAAAAGTTACTGGCTTTTAAGAGCGAAATCCTCAGCAATCTTCAACAGTCGGCAACTCTACCCGTTAATCAAGAGGTAAATTTAGACCGAGATTTACTTAATCAAGGCATTAATGCTAATACCGCCGCGATTCAGCCCAATGATTTTGGTCGTCCTAGTTTCCCCATGATTCCCTATGCTGCGATCGCTTTACAGGGTGGTAGATTGAATCAGGAGTATGATTACAATCCCCAAGCACTATCCCAACAGCGCGGGTTAGATTTAGTTATGGGAGGAATCTACGACCATGTAGGAGGAGGATTTCATCGCTATACCGTAGATAATACCTGGACAGTACCTCATTTTGAGAAGATGCTCTACGATAATGGTCAAATTGTCGAGTATCTGGCTAATTTGTGGAGTAGCGGGGTACAACAACCTGCCATTCAAAGAGCGATACAGCGCGGTCTTGGGGGTTTCCCCCATGAGCGACTGTATCAAGAAGCGATCGCCTTGACAGTGAAATGGCTCAAGCGAGAAATGACTCATCCTCAAGGTTATTTTTATGCGGCTCAAGATGCCGATAACTTTACGACTCCCGAAGCAGTAGAGCCAGAAGAAGGGGATTTTTATGTCTGGAACTATGATGAATTAGCATCTTTACTCAGCCCTACAGAATTAGCCGAATTAGAGCAGGAATTTACTATTACCCCAAGAGGTAACTTTGAAGGCAAGAACGTCCTTCAACGATTATCTGACTCTAAATTAGCGGACAGTTTGGAACAGGCATTAGGCAAACTATTTACCGTGCGTTACGGACAACCTGTAACGGAACTAGATATCTTTCCCCCAGCGAAAAACAACCAGGAAGCCAAAACCAACCATTGGT
>JBEANW010000055.1:0-2508 GCA_041165225.1 Cyanobacteriota bacterium
CACGCACCACTTGATCTTCATAGTCTACTTTATAGTCTTCCGCCCCACCCATATCCTTGAGTAAGTGCCAGAGGTTGGTACCATATAGCTGACTGGACTGAGCAGCCATACGACTAGGTAAATCCGTTAAACCAACAATGGTTACGCCGTCGTACTTATAAACTTCGTTGGGGCGAGTCACTTCACAGTTTCCTCCTTGTTCCGCAGCTAAATCCACCACCACCGAACCTTCTCTCATCATCTCTACCATGTCGGTCAGAATCAGTTTGGGTGCTGGTCTACCTGGAATTAAGGCGGTAGTAATAATAATATCGATTTCTTTAGCCTGCTCCCTAAAGAGTGCCATCTCAGCATCAATAAACTCTTTACTCATGGTCTTGGCATAGCCACCAGAACCCGTACCGTCCTCTTCAAACTCTAGTTCGAGGAATTCCGCTCCCAGACTC
The DNA here is from genome assembly GCA_041165225.1 of Cyanobacteriota bacterium. Classification (GTDB taxonomy): domain Bacteria; phylum Cyanobacteriota; class Cyanobacteriia; order Cyanobacteriales; family Xenococcaceae; genus Waterburya. The sequence continues at coordinate 447 of JBEANW010000055.1, forward strand.
TCCACCTGCTCTTTGACCGCAGGGCGAGTGTCAAAAGCCCGCACTACTGCCCCCAGGCTTCTCGCGGCACCAATCGCTGCTAAACCCGCAACCCCAGCACCAATGACCATTACTTTAGCAGGGGGAACTTTTCCCGCAGCAGTGATTTGTCCAGTAAAGAAACGCCCAAAGTTATTAGCAGCCTCAATTACTGCTCGATAACCAGCAATGTTTGCCATCGAAGATAATGCATCCATCTTCTGAGCGCGACTGATTCTCGGTACTGCATCCATCGCGATTACTGTGGCTTCGCGATCGGCCAGCTTATTCAGTAACTCTTCATTCTGGGCGGGCCAAATAAAACTAATGATCGTCTTCCCGTGGGGCATCTCGGCAATTTCCGAGTCTTCAGGGGCGCGAACCTTGAGGATAATATCTGCTGCTGACCAAAGTGAGGCTGCGTCAGCAATAATCTTACAGTCTGCTGCTTCATAGGCCTGATCTGTAAAGCTAGCTGCTGCTCCTGCATTAGTTTCCACTAGCACCTCAAAGCCTAATTTTTGCAGCTTTTTAACTGTATCGGGGGTAGCTGCTACACGACATTCGTTAGCATATATTTCCTTGGGAATGCCGATTTTGCGAGGGCTGGCTGGACGGTTTTCTGGCTCTGGACTGTTCTCTACTTGTCTATCGACGGTTGCAGTCATAGATTCTCCTGATATGGTGTACTTAAGGTTACTTCTAAAACCTGATGGTGAGGCGAGATCACTGAAAAATTAGGTGTTGGTCATTTACTAATACTCGAAATTCTAGCCGTAGGAAGCAACATTAAATTAAATTGAATTGAATTGACTATTTTTCAAATTTCTTGAGGATTGATAGTTAGAGTGATAAATATTTTTAATGTTCTTGTTAAATTCAAGAGATTATAGAGTACACAAGTCCCTCTAGTGACATTTTTCACCAAATGCTATCCTAAATCGATCCCCATTAACCTTCCAATATTCTTTAACTTGTCTTAGTAATTATTGAATACTTCTCCAATAAAATGTTATTTATCATGATCTTCGTAAGCCCTAGAATATATAGACTACAAAGTTAAATTGACAAGTCTTGTGAGTCTAGTCAACAAAAACTTTTGTTAAGTATTTATTCCTAGAGGAAATGAATTTGTCTTGTAGAATGTTTGGTATGTAGCTTGTTTCCTGAAGAGTAGAGAAATTCAATCAGAGAATTTGACCATGAAAATCGGCATAGTTGGCTTGGGTTTAATTGGCGGTTCTTTAGCCATAGATTTGCGATCGCAGGGACATCAAATTTACGGTATATCTCGTCAACCCGAAACTTGTCACATTGCTTTGGAGCGAGGGCTTGCTGACGATGCTAGTACGGAATATGAGATTCTATCGACAACAGAGATCATCATTATTTGTACCCCCATTAAAGCGATCGCCCCTACCATCAAGCAAATCATCCCCTATATCAGTCCAGAGACAATTATTACCGACGTTGGTTCCGTGAAACAGCCAATTGTTGAGGAATGTACTCAGCTATGGCAAAACTTTATTGGCGGGCATCCGATGGCGGGGACAACAGAGAGTGGGATTGATGCAGCCGTAGCCAATCTGTTTACTGGTGCAGCCTATGTTATTACGCCGACGGCAACTAGTAAACCTGAAAATGTCGCCAAGTTAAAAGCGATCGCTCTAGAATTAAACGCTATTCCCCATGTCTGTGATGCCCAAATTCACGATCGCGCGGTGAGTTGGATTTCTCATCTGCCTGTAATGGTCAGTGCTAGCCTAATCAAAGCCTGTTTGCAAGAAGAACCTGATACATTGGAGTTATCCCAAGTACTCGCTAGTTCTGGGTTTCGAGATACTAGTCGCGTGGGCGGAGGTAACTCTGAGCTGGGAGTCATGATGGCAAAATATAACCGCGCAGAATTATTGCGATCGCTCCTGCAATATCGTCAGAATCTAGACGAGATTATCGATTTTATCAAACAAGAAGATTGGCAAAGTCTCGAACAAACTCTCCAGACAAACGCTAACGCTAGACCCAAATTTCTGAATTAAAAGCT
>JBEANW010000056.1:0-2824 GCA_041165225.1 Cyanobacteriota bacterium
AATTAGATGTCTACCACATTTCGGGTCGCTACAATTAGTCCTCTCGATACTTCTCCATAACGAAAGTTCCTGTGTTGCGTATCGTTCGATCCTAAAGAGATCGTGTATTAAACATTTATGGCAAGACGATCACTGTCGATTCCAGAGATAAAATAATAATTAACTCCTTTCCTAAAACATCATTATGGAAGCCCTAAGCCTAAACGTACCTCCCGCCGTAGGTTTAACCGATGAGCAATTTTATCAACTCTGTATTGCTAACCAACCCTGGCAATTAGAACTGACGCAAGCGGGAGAATTAATTATTATGCCCCCAACAGGTGGAGAAAGCGGAATTAGAAACTCTGAACTTAACATGGAGCTTGGTTTGTGGAACCGTCAAACCAAGTTAGGAAAGGTCTTTGACTCTTCTACCGAGTTTAAGCTACCCAGTGGTGCTTATCGCTGTCCTGATGCTGCTTGGGTCAAGTTAGAACGCTGGCAAGCTTTAACTAAAGATGAGCAAAAACGTTTTCCACCTATTTGTCCCGATTTTGTAATTGAATTGCGTTCAGAAAGTGATGTTTTAGCAAAATTACGCCTTAAAATGCGAGAATATCAAGATAATGGAGCAAGTTTGGGGTGGCTAATCGATCCGCAAACCCCTCTAGTAGAAATTTATCGATCGCAGCAAGATGTAGAAGTGTTGAGTTTCTCTTTTGATAATCCGCCTCAACTTCTAGGTGAAGAGATTCTACCTGGTTTTATTCTAGATTTGACGATTATTTTAAATCCCTAGAGAACAAATTTACTTTCATACTTTGATTCAGCAACGCCCAATAATCAAATAATCAATTGCTTTTCTTGCCAATCTGCTTGGGTGGTATCGATGGTAGTGACATAAGCTTGTTCTGCTGGGGTAAAACTTTCTGCCTGTAACCTTTGACTATTAATTAAAGCTACCCCTGCATCAGAAATATCCCCCTGGCGTTGGTTTAAGCGATCGCTCAGCACTGTCAGCGGTGCGGTGCAATGCAGGATTTGCAACGGTATATTTTGCGCTTGAGCTTGAGCAATAACGGGTTGACGCAAAGCTAGGCGATCATATTTGGCATCCAGGATAACTGTATATCCTGATTGGGCTAACCTAACTCCTAATTCCAGAAGGCGATCATAGGTTTTTTGGCTCATAGAGGCGGTATAGATCGCATCAGTTCCAGGCTGATCTAAGGGTATTCCTGCCAAGTGTTTTCGCACGGCATCAGCACGAATCTGGATGGCACCGATCTTCCTGCCAAGAGCGCTGGCGACGGTACTTTTCCCCGAACCCGATAAGCCAGACATTAAAATTAACTTACCTGATTTGGTTTGAGTAAATTTTTGCGTAAATTGGTAAGCTTGTCGATAATAGTTACGAGCTAGTTGTTGGGCTGACTTTTTCTCCTCTTCCCTGACTTGAGGATCGTCCAATAATAAGGAATTTACCTTAGCCCGCACATAAGCTTGTCTGCTCAAATATAAAGGCAGTACTAACAACCCTTTCCAATCCCCTGTATTTTCCAGGTAACTATTCAAAAAGACATTGGCAAAATCTGGTTCATTTCTCGCCTCCAAATCCATGACTGTAAATGCTACGTCATACATCGTATCCACAAAACGAAAGGACTCATTGAATTCAATCCGATCAAATAGTTGAATCTGATCTTGCCACAGACAAATATTATTGAGATGTAAATCCCCATGACAGTCTTTGATTTTTTGCTGTTGGACTCTGGCTAGCAAGAGATTTTCTCGTTCAGTAAAAAAAGCATCACTATAGGCTTTAGTCGCGGCAAACTGCTCTTTGGTTTGAACTACACCAATATATTGTTGCGACTGACGATAGTTTTCCTCAAAAGCCGCCTGGATTTTCTCTACTGTACCAAAACTACTGATATATTCATTGGTTTCCGTCTGCTGGTGAAACTGCGCGACAATTTTGCCTAATTCTTTAAAGCGATCGCCTGAAAGTTTTCCCGCCTCTAAAAGATTGCTAAACAAGTTTTTTTGAGGGAATTGGTGCATCTTTAGGACGTATTCGATGATATTTTCAACTCCGCCCAGAATTAGTCGATTATCCTGTTTGCTAATCGCCATAACTTGTAAATACAACCCTGGGGCAATCTGCTTATTCAGCCTTAATTCTGTCTCTAAAAAATACTTTCTTTTTGCCAAAGTAGAGTAATCAAGAAAACCATAGTTAACACTCTTCTTGATTTTGTAGGCATACTTCCCTGTTAAAAACACACAAGCAGCATGAGTTTGGACTAGTTCTATAGCTTCTGCAACGTCATGAGGATAAAACTCTGGTTGCTGCATAGAAGCAATCAATTGAGCAATATTATCGTTCATTGGCAATACTAGCTTTTAGCTCTTAGCTTTTAGCTTTTAGCTCGTAAAGTGTAGCAATAAAGAACTTTTTCCAGGATTTTCTTCCCTTTACGTTCAAGATAAACCTCTAACCTTCCTTCGGGTATTTCTTTAAATGAAATTTGCTGGCTCGGAAAGAGAATTATTTCCGAGCTATAGTTGGCGCTATTTACCAGTCTAATACGCTGCATTGTAGAAGTAGTATTACTATACTGACAAAGTGCATTGTCAGTTTGCTTTGCGATCGCTGGCGCTGAACTGGTTAATTGCATAATTATCCTCACAATGGATCTAAACTCAAATCACAGCGATCATAGTTGTTAAATTTGAAGAATCTGTGAGGATCATAAAACAGTAGCGGAACTTTGATTATCTCTACTGACGTTACGCAAAACAACGAGAAATTCACGGTTTAAGTAAGTGATGAAAATAGATC
>JBEANW010000057.1:0-2711 GCA_041165225.1 Cyanobacteriota bacterium
GGATCGCGAAGGAGACAAAGCGATCGCACTTTATGGTTGTGATTGTGCTGGCTGTCGAAACTTGGTACGGAATCTAGATGCCAATAGCCAGAAACCAATGACTAATGACTAAATATCATGCATTAAATCCGCAACGCCAAAATCACCTGAGATTTTGCTTAACTCATGGAAGCCTTAACCCTTGACTGTCAATCACTTGAATTAACAGACGAGCAGTTCTATCAACTCTGCAATAATAATCCTGAATTGCGCTTTGAAAGAAATGCTAATGGAGATCTTTTGATTATGCCGCCTACTGGTGGAGAAACAGGAAATAAGAATGCGGGAATTAATGCTCAACTCTGGAATTGGAACCATCAACAGAAGCTAGGGATAGTGTTTGATTCTTCGACTGGATTCAAGTTGCCAAGTGGTGCAAATAGATCTCCTGATGCTTCTTGGATCTTATTAGCTCAATGGGACAGCCTGACTAATGAGCAAAAACAAAAGTTTCTTCCCCTATGTCCTGATTTTGCCCTGGAATTACTTTCTCCCAGCGACAAGTTAAGCAAAACTCAAGACAAGATGCAAGAGTATTCAGAGAATGGCATGAAATTGGGTTGGTTAATCAATTCCCAAAATCAACAAGTAGAAATTTATCGACAGGGGCAAGAAGTAGAAATATTAGATCGCCCGCAAAACTTGTCGGGAGAAAGGGTTTTGCCTGGTTTTGTCCTCGATCTTGAAGCTATTTTGTAATTAAATTACTAGATTTTAAATTATTTGATGCTTGGTCTTAAACCATAGTTACGATAGTTCCAGTAATCACAAATAATGCGGTCATGGTCGAAACAGAGATTTTGAGGTACTTCCCATTGATGGAAGATTCCTAAACTTTTAGCATCATCCGCTGCCACAGGATCGCCTTTGGCTGTAGCAATAAAAGCGATCGCCAGAGTGTGTTGGCGAGGATCTCGTTGGGGATCGGAATAGACATAAAACTGCTCTACCAGTTCTACTTTCAGGCTAACTTCTTCCTCTGCTTCCCGAATTGCGGAGGTTTCAATCGACTCGCCATAATCCACAAATCCTCCTGGAATTGCCCAGCCGAGGGGTTTATGTTTTCTGTCGATCAGCACAATTGGTCTTCCAGAGCGATCAATTAACTCGATAATGATATCTACGGTTGGTGCAGGATTACGATAATTCATACTAAATTCAATCTATTTTTGATATTTTCTATAATTGGGAAGGAGCGAGTTGCTAAAAAAGCTATGTAAAGCGAAAACTAAAATTCAATTCCTCCAGAACCACTATCCTTAATTACATTCATTAACAAAAATCATGACTTACGAAAGAGTTGTTCGCAAACAAGTTATTTCCCCTGACGGCAAAGTGGTGGCAGAGGCTACTAGTAAAGTTGTCGTGTCTGGCGATCGCCAGACAAAAACCAGTCAACATGTTTCAACTACCGTGACTAGTAATTCTTCTAGTTCCAGTTCTAGCTCTAGTTCCAGTGTCTCAGGAAATTAGAAGACCGTGGCTAATTTTATTGGCTAATTATAGGCGATCGTTTTAATGACTCCAGAGGGCGATCGCCTGAGATGTCTGATCTTGTGCAATTAAATCAATGATCTTTCTAGCACAAAATTTTCGCTCCAGGCGAGGGCAAATCGCTTCAGCAAACGGTTTTATCTCCAGCCTGATTCTGCCCACCCACGAGATTGCTAGTCTAAGTTTGTTAGTGCGTTGCTACAGTTGAGCTTAATTTCGGGAGGGCGATCGCCAGCGTTATTAGTACGATATATGGAGAATGGTTTCCCAAATTATTTTATCACTCCCACACTTTCTTAATGCACTACCTCTTGTTTTTGATAGCTGGGATCATCTACTGACTTTTATGATTCAAGGGTTAGAGCTAGATCTCTCGCCTAACAGCAGTTAAATTTCCATAATGAGAATTGCTGTCATGTCAAAGTTGCCCTTTAATATTGCCAGGAAAAAAGCTATCATGGTAAATCGTGAGTTTTTATACTAGCCATGAATGCCGAAGCAATTATACGTTCGATAGAATCCGAACATTTGAAGACCGATTTGCCCAACATCTATGTGGGAGACACGGTAGAAGTGGGAGTCAGAATCACTGAAGGAAACAAAGAGCGTGTTCAGCCTTACAAAGGGACTGTCATCTCTAGACAAAACGGTGGTATCAACGAAACTATCACTGTGCGGAAGGTTTTCCAAGGAGTCGGAGTAGAAAGAGTATTTCTGCTACATTCGCCAATGATTGATAAAATCAAGATAGAGCGTCGCGGTAAAGTACGTCGCGCGAAACTATATTATCTTCGCGATCGCGTCGGTAAAGCTACCAGAATCAAACAACGTTTTGATCGCCCAATTAAATAGCCTGATTCCTCAGAAATCGTCTTGGGAAAAATACCATGATGCGGTATGATTTGTATGGCTTTGACTTATTCGTTAAATTGAAGCCATCCTGCGTCTTTAGTTCAGTTGGTAGAACGTCGGTCTCCAAAACCGGATGTCGAGGGTTCAAGTCCTTCAAGGCGCGTAGCTAAAAAATCAATCAAAAACAAAAGTTACTTTAGGTGATCATTTAAGCAACTCCCTAAGTAAATTAAGTTGCTCATTGGTATTTACTTAATAATTATTAAAGAGTTAAGCTAACTAATAGTAGTTAGTATTTTTCGACGACAGTAACCCTTAGATTATAA
>JBEANW010000058.1:0-4456 GCA_041165225.1 Cyanobacteriota bacterium
ACCAGGGCTATACTATTGAAGAAGTTGATACTCTCACAGGCACTCTAGTGGGTAGACCAAAATCTGGGACTTTTCGGACTGCTGATTTAGTTGGGCTAGATACCTTGGTCTATGTGACGCAAAATCTTTATCCTGCTATTCCTGATGATCAAAGTCGGACAGTTTTCCTTGTCCCAACCTTACTAGAGAAGTTAGTCGCAGCAGGAAGATTAGGAGCAAAAACAGGTCAAGGTTTTTATCACAAAGTCGAGGGGAATATTTTTTCCCTCAATCCACAAACTTTGACTTACGAAACAGCTCAACCGATGGACTTAGGGGATCTTAAGTCCCTGCAAAAGCTAGAATTAGGCGATCGCTTACGGGCTTTGTATCAAGATCCTGGTCGGGCTGGTGCATTGTTCCGCTCGATGATCCTCGCCATCCTCAGTTATAGTGCTGATCGTCTCATCGAAATTACCGATAGCCCCGCCGAGATAGATCGGGCTATGCGTTGGGGATTTGGTTGGGAATTGGGGCCTTTTGAAATCTGGGATGTCTTAGGGTTTAAAACTATCATCACCGATATGCAGACATCCAATATCCCCTTAGCTGACTGGATAAAAACCATGATTAAGCAGCATCAGGTGGCGGGATTTTATCAACAGGATCAAGTTTATGTTCCTGGCAAAGGATATGGGAATTTAAACAGTCCGCAAGATGAAATTGAGTTGTCAGTAATTAAATCCGATCCAGAAAATATCATCTGGCAAAACGAAGAGGCTGCATTACTGGATCTAGGGGATGGTGTAGTTCTGTACGAATTTCTTTCTAAAGGTAATACCCTGAGCTTTAAAGTCATGTCAGGACTGACAGAAGCTTTAAATATGCTGGAAAATCGTGACTATCATGGCATGGTCATTGGCAACAGTAATGCCAACTTCTGTGGTGGTGCGAACTTGGCGGAGATAGGTGCGTTGGCTCAGTCTGGTCAATTTGAGGCGATCGCCGATCTGGTGCTGCAATTCCAAAAAACCTTACAGAGAATCCATTATTTCCCCAAACCCATTGTGGCTGCCGTCAGAGGTTTAGCAGTGGGGGGTGGTTGTGAATTGGTCATGGCTTGCCCTCAAGTGGTGGCAGCAGCAGAAAGCTACATTGGTTTAGTAGAACTGAGTGTGGGCTTAATTCCTGGAGCGGGGGGCATCATGCGGATGGCTGCTTGGGCAGCAGAACACTCGGCTCAGGAAACCGCCAGCCAGATTCAACCCTTTATCCAAAGGGTCTTTGAAACCGTAGGGATGGCAAAGGTGTCCACTAGTGGTCATGAAGCCCAAGCATTGGGTTTCTTAGCTCCAACAGCACAGGTAATTATGAATGGCGATCGCCGTTTATACGTAGCCAAACAGGAAGTGATTCGTCTGGCTTTGGAAGGATATGCTCCTATACCCCAGCGGGACTCCATTATGGTGTTGGGTCAACCTGGTAAAGCAGCCCTAGAACAAGCAGCTTATGCCTTCCAACAAGGAGGTTATATCTCGGAATACGATCGCTTTCTGGCCAATCGTTTGGCTTATGTCCTCACTGGTGGCGAACTCACTGCTCCTTCTTTAGTTAGTGAGGATTATCTACTGCAACTAGAACGGGAACTGTTTGTGCCATTACTACAAGAAGCAAAGACCCAAGAGCGGATCGCCCATTTGTTGAAAACGAAAAGACCATTAAGGAATTAGGAATTAGGAATTAGGAGTTCGGAGTTCGGAATTGGGAGTTCGGGATTAGGAGTTCGGAGTTCGGAGTTATTTTGGAGGTGCTGAATGAATAGTTAGTAATTTATGAGTAATGAGGCGCAGAAAATTCAGGATAGAACACTAAGTTTTGCAGTCAGAGTTGTCAAGCTTTGTAAGTTTTTATCAGAACAGGGTGATGTAACTAGAGTTTTATATAAACAACTGATAAGGAGTGGTACATCAGTGGGAGCCAATGTTCGGGAAGCTCAATCTGCTCAATCGGATCGGGATTTTCTGCACAAACTAGAAATTGCTCTCAAAGAAGCCAGAGAAACTGAGTACTGGTTAATTCTTTTGGTAGAGGCTGATTTAGTTAAGGAATCCAGAATTAAATTACTCAGACAAGAATGCGAAGAAATTATCAAAATTTTAGTTGTCATAACTAAAAAAATCAAACAAAAAATCAAATCGAGTTAGGAGTTAACTACGAACTCCGAATTCCGAATTCCGAACTCAAACGGAGAGGGCTATGAAAGAAGCATATATTGTAAGTAGCGTCAGAACTGCCATTGGGAAAGCACCACGGGGAACTTTACATTCTGTGCGCCCCGACGATTTGGGAGCAATTGCGGTGCAGGGGGCGATCGCTAGGATCCCAGACCTCGATCCAGGACAAATTGAAGATGTGATCATGGGTTGTGCCTTTCCTGAAGGGGAACAGGGTTTTAACTTGGGTCGCATTGTCGCTCGTCGGGCAGGGTTGCCCGATGCTGTCCCAGGTTGTACCGTCAATCGTTTCTGTGCATCAGGTTTGCAAACCATTGCTATGGCATCCCAAGCAATTATTTCAGGACAGGCAGATCTGATCGTCGCGGGGGGTGCAGAATCCATGAGCTTGATGCCGATGGGGGGGAATTATCCAGCTCTCAATCCAGCATTAGTCTCCGCATCTCCCAATACCTATATTTCTATGGGGATTACCGCCGAAAATGTGGCTCAGGAATTTAATATTTCTCGCCAGGATCAAGATCAGTTTGCTCTGCGATCGCATAAAAAAGCTTTAGCTGCCATCACCAAGGGTCTGTTTAAACCAGAAATTGTGCCTGTGAAATTCTCCGAAACCCTTTATGTAGAAGGCAAAACCCAAACCTTTGAACGGGTATTTGAGTCAGATGAAGGGCCTGGCACCGATACTAGTATGGAAGCCTTGGCAGGGCTAAAACCCGTATTTAACCTCAAGGGAACAGTAACGGCGGGGAACTCTTCCCAGATGTCTGATGGAGCAGCAGCAACGGTAATTATGAGTAAGAAAATGCTCAACCACCTCCAAGTACGACCAATGGCTAAACTACTAGGCTATGCCGTGGCGGGGGTCGCACCAGAAATCATGGGCATTGGCCCTGTGGTAGCGGTACCCAAGGTACTCCACCAAGTTGGTCTAACTTTAGCTGAAATTGGGTTGATTGAACTTAATGAAGCCTTTGCAGGACAATCTCTAGCGGTGATCCGCAAATTGGGACTGGATGAAGACATTATCAACGTTAACGGTGGGGCGATCGCTTTAGGACATCCGTTAGGCTGCACGGGAGCAAAACTAACTGCTACTTTACTCCACGAAATGCAAAGACGAGGCATCCGCTACGGCATGATTACCATGTGTGTTGGTGGTGGCATGGGGGCTGCGGGGGTGTTTGAGAATTTGATTTTATGAGTTCGGAATTCGGAATTCGGAGTTCGGAATTCGGAGTTAATTACAATTTGAGAGCAGAATCATGATCAATTTTTTTAGCGTCCATGACGGTGTTACTATTACCTTGCTATTTTTGAGTTTATTTATCTGTCTCGGCTATATCGGCATTCCTTTATGGTTATGGACTTTATCGATGGTGGCTCTTTTAGGAGTTTACCACGCTCCCTTATGGGGCTGGATGGTTTTGGGTATCTTGGGCTTAGTGCTTAATCTGCCACCACTTCGTCAAAGATTAATTACCGCTTATTTAGTTAAGGCGATCGCTGCCCTAAAACTACTACCTAATATTTCTGATACGGAACGAGAAGCGATCAAGGCGGGCAATGTCTGGGTGGAAGGGGAATTCTTTGCTGGTAAACCCAATTTTAAACGCCTCCTCAAGGAACCTTATCCACGGCTATCTCCTGAAAACAAACTATTTCTCGATCATCAGGTAGAAACAGTTTGTCAGATGGCGACGGACTGGGAAATTCATTCCCGTAAAGATTTACCCACTGAAGTTTGGCAATATTTGAGGCAAGAGGGTTTCTTTGGCATGATGATTCCGACTGAATATGGAGGGTTGGGTTTTTCTAACTTGGCTTATAGTGAGGTGATGGCTAAGTTAGCCTCTCGTTCTTTTACCCATACTGCTACCGTGGGGGTGACTAACTCTCTAGGGCCAGCTAAATTACTGCTGCACTATGGAACACCTGACCAAAAAAACTATTATTTACCCAGATTGGCAAGGGGCGAAGAAATTCCTTGCTTTGCCCTAACCGAACCCAATGCTGGCTCCGATGCAGGGAGTATCACCTCAAATGGCCTAGTCTTTAAAGGGGATGATGGTAGGTTATATCTGCGGTTAAATTGGGAGAAACGCTATATTACCCTGGCAACGATCGCCACTTTAATGGGACTAGCTTTTAGACTGCGAGATCCCGATCATCTTTTGGGTCAAAAGGTCGATGTGGGTATTACCTGTGTCTTGATTCCCACCAATACGACTGGTGTAATTATT
>JBEANW010000059.1:0-3938 GCA_041165225.1 Cyanobacteriota bacterium
GATGCTGCTAGTTTGGCGCAGATTCTACAAGCTGCTCATCAGCAAGAACAGGATATCGGCACAATTAAAGTCCTCAAGCGCTATGAAAGCTGGCGCAAAATCGAGAATTTGGCAATTTTAGCCTTTACCGATTTACTAGATCGCATGTTCTCCAATAGCTGGTTGCCAGTGCTGGTGTTGCGCCGTTTGGGACTATGGACAATGAGCTATCTTAAACCCCTGAGAATTTTTGCTTTAAGACTAATGACAGGTTTATTAGGCAGAAAACCCAAGTTGGCAATGAAATGAGCAGCAAATGTTATTATCGGAGACAGTATTAATGCTCTACAATGCCTCTGAAATCTTGAGCATTCCGTAATCCTAATCATTTTCAGGGTTCGACTATCAGCTCTACAACCTAGATTGAAGATATAATATCTTTCGGTTTGGTTTGAGGCTTTTTCTTGGGGACTGACTTCAAATCAATTGGTAACTACACTTTAAGCAGAAGATCGCACAATATGATTCACGATATATTTATGCCCGCCCTCAGTTCCACCATGGAAACAGGTAAGATTGTCGAGTGGTCTAAATCTCCTGGAGACAAGGTAGCAAAAGGAGAGACAGTCCTGGTGGTGGAGTCGGATAAAGCCGACATGGACGTAGAAACCTTTTATGATGGCTATCTGGCAGTAATTATGGTGGAAGCAGGAGAAGAAGCTCCTGTGGGTAGTGCGATCGCTTTAATAGCGGAAACTGAAGCGGAAATTGAAGAAGCGAAAAAACAAGCTACATCCCATGTCAGTGGTGGCAGTAAGCCTCAAGCAGCAGCCCCTGTAGCTGCTCCCGTAGAAGCCAGTACCCCAGTAGCCAGTAATGGCGGTAGTAATAGTAATGTCTCAGGTCGAACCGTAGCCTCTCCTAGAGCCAAAAAAATAGCCAAACAGCTAGGGGTAGACTTAAAATCCCTTCAGGGAAGTGGCCCCTATGGCAGAATTACAGCAGGGGATGTGGAACAAGCCTCTGGTAAGCCAGTATCTACTCCTGGCGCAACCTCCATAGGAGTTGCTTCCGTTGCCTCGAAAGCTGTAGCTGCTCCTGTAATTTCTGTTCCTGTAACTCCTGGTGAAACTGTACCCCTCAATACGCTACAGAAAGCAGTGGTACAGAACATGATGACTAGTTTGCAAGTACCAACTTTCCATGTCACCTACACCATTAACACCGATGCTTTAGATCAGCTATATAAGCAAATCAAGTCCAAGGGCGTTACCATGACAGCTTTGTTAGCAAAAGCGATCGCCGTTACCCTCAAGAATCATCCTGTAGTGAACGCTCGCTACGCCCAAGATGCTATTAGCTACAATGCCGAAATTAATGTAGCGGTAGCGGTAGCTATGCCTGACGGGGGACTAATTACCCCTGTATTGAGAAATGCCGATCAGATGGATATTTATTCTCTATCCCGCACTTGGCAAGATTTAGTGGCGCGTTCTCGCTCAAAGCAGCTTCAGCCTGACGAATATAGCACTGGGACATTTACCCTTTCTAATTTAGGGATGTTTGGGGTCGATAACTTCGATGCCATCTTGCCTCAAGGACAGGGTTCAATTCTTGCTGTCGGTGGTTCTAAACCTCAGATGGTGGTGGATGATGCTGGGATGATGGGAGTTAAGCGTCAGATGAAGGTGAATATTACTTCTGACCACCGTATTATCTATGGCGCTCAAGCAGCAGCTTTCTTGAAGGATTTGGCAACTTTAATTGAGACAAATCCTCAATCATTGACCCTTTAGTAGATCGTTTATGATCAAATATGATCGATATTAGATTTGCCGCACCGACAGAAGCCACCCTGATCTATGAACTGATTCATGATAAAGCAGAATTTGACCGTAGTATTGGGGCATATTCAGGTAAGGTTCAAACAACAATCGAGAAGATACAACAAACGATCTTGAGCAATCGACCTTTTGTCTATGTTCTGTTGGCGGAAGAGAACCAAGTTCCCCTGGGATTTGCCCTCTACGGATTCAGATATTCTTCCTTTGTTGGCCAACCTAGTGTTTGGCTAGATGATTTGTTTATCAAGCCAGACAGCAGAAGTAAGGGTGCTGGCAATCTATTAATGAACAAGCTGCAACAGATTGCTCAACAAAATAACTGTAGTCATTTAGCTTGGACTGCGGATGCTAGAAATATTAGGGGATTGAGTTTTTATCAGCGTTTGGGTGCAGAAATTGTTGAACAGCAAAGCAATTGCTGTTTGTTTAAGTGGAGTATTTCATAAGTTTGGGCTAGATGATAGATCGGTTTCTCTACGAAAAATCTGTAACCCATCAGGAATGTCTAATTATTCCTTTTGTGTATAGCCATATTGATGGTCAGGATATATATTCCTATGCCTTGTTATCCGAACAAGGATATACCAGCAGCCTGCATCAGGCAGAGAATCCTGCCAAACTATATTCTGGTGAAATTCAAGAAATTATAGCGATCGCTCAACAACATCTCGATACCCAGATAACCCTCAAAGGAACGCACTACTTCCACCAGCGTTATACCTACAATCACAATCTGATCATTATTCATCAGCAAGGCAATAAATGCTTTTACGATCACTATGCACCGAATAAGCTAATCAATATTGCAGCACCCAAAATTTTTTCTAGTGCTTCAGACTGCATTGATTGGGTAAAACTAGGACTACAACGCCAATAGACTAGAGATCTCTGGGCTAATAACTCATTACTCAACTTGCTTCTTTAACCACCACAAAAGGCTGAACAATTAAAGCGACAAACTGTTTTTCAGGGTTTTGATTCCAATCCGTAAGCTGTTGGGCAGTGGGTTTGGCAATAGCTTGCTCACCAATCCATCCTTGAACCGAAGTAGTATTGTCTTCGGCGATCGCCACTGCTACTACTGAAAGCTCTAACTCATCTTTAATGACAATGATGGCATCTCTTTTAGCATGGGCTTGCAACTCTTTCCAGGAAATATCAGCCACATCTTGTTCTAGCTTTTCTTTTAAACCAGGCATAGTAAATCAAATATATTTCATTTTGATTATCTTAAAACTATCCTCCTATGGTTCGCAATTTAAATTATTAAGGATAAGCTTTTTGACTCTAACTTCGTGCCATTGACTAATAATGTAGTTGCAGGTTCTAAACAAGGTGAACTAATGAAAGCAGAAGAATATCTGAGTCAAAACCAGGAACTAATCAGGGAACAGTACCTCGCTATTAAGGGAGGAGGCTCAAACGCAATCATTACCGTCAAGGAAAATGGTGGAAACTATGTTCATCAAGTAAGTACGGTTGAGAAATTCACACAGACATTGCCTGATAACAAATTCTTTAAAAAAATGCGAGCTGGTATTACCAACGCCGTAATAAATAAGGTGATTCCTATAGTCATTTTTGAAGAGCAAAAAGCACGAATAATCAGCCTTCCAGATTATTTTAAACTTGAAATCTAGTAAGTACAAAAGCGATCGCTTGCTCAATCATCTATGGTACAGGTAAATTTGGCTGTACTTTTAGAGAAATCTTAAGTCATCGTTCTTCTATCTGTATGCTAAGTGTCAAGGATTTTTGTCACACTTTAATTAGGGTAAGAGTTGCACCATATCTTCAGCTTTAACAAGACTATTAAAATAGTTTCTCAGAGCTAAATATTATGCTGTTCAAAAAACTATTGCCCCTATCAATTTCGGTTATTTTAAGCTGTGGATATATTCAAGTGGCTCAAGCAGATGTAGCTTGCGAAGACAAATTCTCTTATGCTGCATGTGGTAGTCTTGAAAAAACAGACATAGATCGCCTGAAAAAAGAATTTTATGAAACAAAAAGATCTATTACAGATCCTAAACCTGTTTATCTTGATGATGTACAAGCAATATTAGGATTTTCAGGAGAGCAAACAAAAACTGCAAATAATGGCGCGATTGAACA
>JBEANW010000060.1:0-4719 GCA_041165225.1 Cyanobacteriota bacterium
AAGTTCCTTTTGATTTATCAAAAGCTATAAGCTCCAAGCTATAAGCTGTAAGCCTTTTAATTAATTAGCTGTATTGCAGCTTTAAACTTAGCTCAACTTAAAAAATGGTATTAAACAAGACTCCAAAAATTTCAGTGATTATTCCTGCATACAATGCGATGGCCTATCTGCCAGCAACCATTAACAGTGTTTTACAGCAGACTGTTGATGATTTTGAAGTAATAGTGGTAAATGATGGTAGTTCTGATGGCATCGAAGCTTGGTTTGCTAATTTAACAGAACCCAAAGTCAAACTAATTTCTCAGGCTAATCAGGGCTTGGCAGGAGCCAGAAATACAGGAATTAGCAATACTCAAAGTGAATACCTAGCATTTTTAGATGCAGATGATCTCTGGGAACCCACTAAGCTGGCTAAACAATTACAAATTATGGAAGAGTATCCAGAAGTTGGCTTGGTATATACTTGGGTGGCTCTAATTGATGAGCGGGGCGCACCTACAGGTAGAGTTTTCAAAAATCATGCCGAGGGAGATACTTGGAAACAGCTTGTGGAACGCAATATTGTTGAATGTGGCAGTGTTGCCCTGGTTCGTCGCCAATGTTTTACTACTTGTGGCATCTTCGATCGCAATTTGGATTCCTTTGTCGAAGATTGGGATATGTGGCTGAGGATTGCTGCGGTCTACCAGTTTAAAGTAGTTAAAGAACCTTTGGTCTATTATCGACAGCTTGCTAACAGTGCTTCCAAAAATTGGGCAGCAATGGAACGAAGTTTTAAGATCGTGATTGAAAAAGCCTTTGCTGATGCTCCAGCAGATTTACTAGGCTTGAAAGAACGAGGCTATAGTTTGGCAAATCTCTGTTTAGCTTGGAAGGTTTTGCAATGTCGAGAACCCGATTACCAAAAAGCTAAATATTTTTATCGACAAGCTCTTGAGCATAAGTCTTGGCTCCGCTTTTCTAAAGAGCGTATGCGGATTGCTCTAGCGATCGCTATTATGCAATGGTTTGGTGCAGATGGCTATCAAAAATTCATTTATGTCTTGTACGGATTGCGTCGCGGTTTGAAATTTTCCAGCAACTAAAACAAAATAATAATCTTTTTTGAAATTTGAACGATGACTACTATTTCTGTAATTATTCCTGCTTATAATGCCGAGGGAACAATTCTCGAAACCATTGAATCAGTTCAACAACAAACTTTTCGGGATCTAGAAATTATCGTGATTGATGATGGCTCTAGCGATCGCACCTTAGATTTATTAGACACGGTGGTTGATGAGCGGTTAAAAGTCTATGCTTATGAAAATGAAGGAGTATCCACTGCCCGTAATCGTGGCATAGCTCAGGCGACAGGAGCTTATATTTCCTTTATCGACGCTGATGATTTATGGACGAAAGATAAATTAAGTAAACAATTATTGGCACTGCAACAAACTGAACAAGCGGGAGTTGCTTACAGTCACCTAACTTATCTGGTTGAGTCCGTCGATACTATGGATAATAATGGAAATATCAGTTTTGTTCCTGGTGAAAAGTTGACCTTTACGGGCAATATCTACCCTCATTTATTATTGGGGAATTTTATTGGCAATGGTTCTAATATTTTGGCAAGGCGAGAAGCGATTGAATCTGTAGGTGAATTTGACCCAACCCTCAAATCCTGTGAAGACTGGGATTATTTTCTACGATTAGCAGCTAGGTGGGATTTTGTTCTTGTTCCCGAACCACAAATTTTTTATCGTAAATCAACCGGAACTCTGACTTCTAATGCTCAGATTATGGAAGCAACAGGATTAAGGGTTTTAAAAAGGGCGCACCAGACTTCCATTGTCAATCATAGTGAACAGCAAAAGAACAGAAGTATCGCTAACTTTTATCGCTATTGTTCCCAGTTATACCTCAACAGCAGTTCGAGTTTTCAAGATGCAGCCCAAGCTAGAATCAGATTATGGCAAGCTATCCGCCTCTATCCTGCTATTCTACTGGAGAAAACTACTGGCACAATCTTAGTAAAGTTGTTCTTGCAACAAGTCTTGCCCATCAATCTGGTAGTCGATCCCATTGCTTTACTTAAAAAACCTTTTTTAATTAAAGATCCCAGATAATCATCTGAATTTAAAACTGTTTGCTGACAATAGGAATAAATGATTGATAAGTTCAAAGAAATATTTTCTGGTAGATATATTCGCAATGTTGGCTGGCTGGGGGCAGCAGAGTTATTTAACCGTATTTTTCGTTTAGGGGCAACCGTAACTTTAGCCAGAGTATTTAGTACCGAAGATTATGGATTAATGGCATTTATTTACACCACCTTTGATATTGCCAGCGTGTTCACCTTTAGACATGGGATCAGCGCCAAAATTATTCAAGCTGAAGAAAAGCAGTTAGCCACTATTGCTAATACTTCTTATTGGCTCAATTGGTTTATGTGTATTGGTATTTTTCTGCTTCAGTGTGCTGCCTCTTTTCCTATTGCCTATTTTTATAATAACAACAAGTTAATTCTCCCTCTTTGTGCATCAGCTCTAGTCTACTTAACTTTTCCTTTATTTATGGTTAATTCTGCCATCATTGAACGAGAAAATAGACTTAAAGTTACAGCAATGTGTAATGTCGGACAATCTTTTGTAAGTAATATTATTATAGTTGCTCTCACCTTATCAGGAATGGGAATTTGGTCAATAGTTCTAGCAATGTTATTAGCTAACCCCGTTTGGATTTTTATTACTTGGAGATATAGTTCTTGGCGACCACCGAGAAAGTTTAATATTGAAGGATGGCAAGAAATAACTAACTTTGGTAAGAATTTATTGGGGGTAGAGATTCTGACAAAATTAAGAATGAATCTTGATTATCTAATTGTTGGCAAATTTTTAGGGGTAGAAGCTTTAGGCATGTATTTCTTTGCTTTTAATGCAGGTTCTGGTATTACAACCAATGTTGTTTATGCTTTGAATTCTGCTCTTTTTCCTCATCTGTGTGAAGTTAGAGCAGACCAGAAACAACTTCGGAAACAATACTATAAAAGCTTGAAATCTAATGCTTTGATTTTAGTTCCTTTAGTCTTATTACAATCGGGTTTAGCTCCTTTCTATGTACCAATTGTTTTTGGTGAAAAATGGATTCCTGCCATCCCAATCTTAATCATGGTATGTCTTTCTGTAATTCCCCGTAGTTTTGCTTGGACAGCATCAATACTCCTCAATAGCATCAATAAAACTCACATCAGCCTTTATTTAGATCTAATATTTACAGTTATTTTTGCTACATCGATTTTAATTGCTATTAACTGGGGAATATATTGGGTGGCAGCAGCAGTATTAATTTCTCATTCTTTGGTCTTGCCTTTTTTTGGCATTTGGGCTACTAGACAAGCATTCAAACCACAATAAATAATCGAGAAACAAAAAAATGTACGATACTTATATTTCATTAGGGTTCAATTGCGAAATAGCTTTTCAATTTAAACGAATTGGCTATGATGAAAGTAGCTTTTTCAGATGGGCATATTCACCATTTGAATCGACTATTAATTTAATCCAAAATGACTTCAAAGATATATATTTAAAAGAAAATTTAGTACCTGATTGGGACAGTATGGTTGAAGATACTAAATATCAAATTAGTTTTCATACTAAGTTGCTATCTGAGCAGGATCAAGAAAGTAACAATAGACATTTTTTATCTAATTATAGCTTTGATGAAATACATCAAAAAGAATCTAAAAAAATTCAATATTTTATCAAAAAATGGTACTCTTTAGTTAATTCAGATAAGTCTGTTCTTTATATCATCAAGCCAGATAAAGATGGTAGCCAGGCTAATGCTAAAAAGTTATTAGATCTATTTAATTATAAATATCCAAATCATAAATTTACGATTGTTTATTTACAAACCCAGGAATTTCAAGAGCCAGATTGGGGATTTCCCAAGCTAAAAAATATATATTTTACTAACTTTGCTCCTGTCGAACGAGCTACTAATGGAAATATTGAAGCTTGGGATGAACTATTTGCCACTTTTCCTCTAAAGCAAAATGTGAAACTCCTCAGCAAAATAAACTCGATAAGATCCATTAAACAGGCTTTGAGTTTTCTAATTACTAAATAATTATTCAGTAAAGGGGCGAAGCCCCAGTTATTAGCTTTCCCTTTCCCCCAAACACAACCAAGGTGTACCTCATAAATACGAGAAACACTATAAACATTTTGATTGAGAAAAATAAGTTTAAATTTTGTCTTTATGGGCTGATTGCTTCTTTGATGGTTATGATTTCCCTTCCCCAGTTAAACTACTCAGAAATAATTAGATCTAGCAATAACCAGATGATCTTAGCCTCAGCAATTAATACTTCGGATTGGCAATCGGTTCCCATTGGCGGGGGAGGATATGTGACGGGAATATACGTCCATCCTCAAGTAGCAGATTTAGTCTATATGCAGACGGATAATGGGGGAGCATATCGTTGGCATCCCCAGCAGCAGCAGTGGGAGAATCTGATCGATGATTTTCCCCGCTTACCCTGGAATTATTATGGAGTGGAAACCCTCGCCCTCGATCGCCAAAATCCAGAGTTGGTTTATCTGGCATTGGGCAAGTACACTTCTAGCGGCAGGGGTAGACTTTGGAAAAGTAGCGATCGCGGACATACTTGGGTAGAGTCGGATTTGCAGGTGCCAATGGGGGGCAATGAAGATAAACGCTGGACAGGAAACC
>JBEANW010000061.1:0-6971 GCA_041165225.1 Cyanobacteriota bacterium
CCCCTCAGCAATTTGTATGAATCCCTGTTCTTTTTGGCTTGGGGTGTCACCACTATCCATTTTGTAGCGGAAAGAATGAGTCGCAGCCGCTTGGTGGGAGTCGTCACCAGTCCCGTAGCAATGGGTATTACCGCCTTCGCTGCCCTCAGTTTGCCCTTGGAAATGCAGTCATCTGCTCCTCTAGTACCAGCCCTAAAATCTAATTGGTTGATGATGCACGTCAGTGTAATGATGTTGAGTTATTCGACTCTGATGGTGGGTAGTGCGATCGCTATTGGCTTCTTAATTGTTACCCGTGGTCAGCAAGTAGAGTTGAAAGGAAGTTCCGTAGGTACTGGCAGTTTTCGCGATCGCGTTAAGCAAAAAACTACTCAAAGCCCTGCTGGAGAAAGTGTTTATGCTAGTACTGGCAATACCAATACCGCAGTGCTGGATTTACCCCCAACTGAAACCGTTACCCTCTCTCCTGAACGTCTAAGTCTGGCAGACACTCTAGATAATATTAGCTACCGTGTCATTGGCTTGGGTTTTCCCCTCCTCACCATTGGTATTATTGCTGGGGGAGTTTGGGCAAATGAAGCCTGGGGTTCATACTGGAGTTGGGACCCCAAAGAAACCTGGGCATTTATTACCTGGTTAGTTTTTGCTGCCTATCTGCACTCGCGGATTACTCGTGGCTGGCAAGGAAGAAAACCTGCAATTTTAGCAGCGGTCGGCTTTGTGGTAGTTTGGGTCTGCTATTTAGGAGTTAATTTACTAGGACAAGGTTTGCATTCCTATGGCTGGTTCTTTTGAGGTCTGAAAAGTAAAGCAAAACTGTAACCATCCTATATTTTTATCTTCCCTATCCTCTATAAGCTTTGGTCTACAAGGTTTTTACTATATATAGGGAATGCATGAAGCAATCGTTGTTCATGCGTTTTTAGCATGTAAAACAAATATTTTGTAACGAAATATACAATTTGTCTCAAGAAATCTTCATAATCTTAGAATCAATAGTAAATATTAGATTATATGACTACTGAAGCTGACCCCACAATCAAACTCAATAAAGTCGAAAAAGTTAAAGCAGCCAAAGACGGTTTAGACGTTAAGAATGAGTTGGCATATTTTGCGAGCATCGGTTGGGAAGCTGTAGATAAAATCGATTTAGAAACTCGTCTCAAGTGGTTAGGAATTTTCTATCGCCCAGTGACTCCAGGGAAATTTATGCTGAGAATGCGACTTCCCAATGGTGTGATCAATAGCGAACAAATGCGGGTTTTAGCTAGGGCGATTGAACGTTATGGTGAGGAGGGGACGGCAGATATTACCACGAGGCAAAGCATTCAACTGAGAGGCATTCACCTCGAAGATATGCCTGAGATTTTTACTCAATTTAAAACAGTAGGCTTAACTAGTATTCAGTCGGGGATGGATAATGTCCGAAATTTAACTGGTTCTCCTGTAGCGGGAATCGATCCTGATGAATTGATTGATACCAGAGAGATGAATCAGCTAGTTCAAGACATGATTACTAATAACGGTGAAGGGAACTATGTTTTTAGTAATTTACCTCGTAAGTTTAATATTGCGATCGAAGGAGCGAGGGATAATTCAATTCATGCTGAATTAAACGATCTGGCATTTATTCCCGCTTATCGAGATGGGGTTCTGGGCTTTAATATTTTGGTGGGGGGATATTTATCGGCTCAACGGTGTGCGGAATCGATTCCTTTGGGGGTGTGGGTTCCTGCTACCAATGAAGAAGTGGTAGACCTTGCCCGTGCAGTTCTGACTGTCTACACTGAAAATGGTGCTACAGCAGGATTGAGAGCGAGTCGCCCGAAATCTCGTTTGATGTGGTTAATTGATACTTGGGGGAGCGAGAAATTCCGTAAATCCTTAGAACAAGAGTTGGGTAAGACTCTAGCAGATGCTGCCCCTACAGATGAAATTACTCAGGATAAGAAAGATCATTTGGGAGTACATGCTCAAAAACAGCCTGGGTATAACTACATTGGTCTGCATGTGCCTATAGGACGCTTCACTGCCGAACCGATGTTTGAACTAGCTAGATTAGCAGAAGTATATGGTAACGGTGAAATTCGCTTGACGGTAGAACAAAATGTGATCATTCCTCATGTCGCTGATGAGAACGTGGAAACATTTCTGAGCGAACCTCTACTAAAGGAGTTTTCCATTAATCCCAGTACCCTAACCCGTTCCGTCATTTCTTGTACAGGAGCGCGTTACTGTAACTTTGCGGTGATTGAAACCAAAGAAAGAGCTTTGCAGTTAGCTCAAGAACTCGATCGCGAATTAGATATTCCCCAACGAGTACGTCTACATTGGACAGGATGCCCTAACTCTTGCGGACAACCCCAGGCTGGTGATATTGGTTTAATGGGAACGAAAGTACGTCAAGATGGCAAGGCAGTGGAAGGAGCGAAGATCTATGCAGGGGGAAAAGTTGGTCAGGGAGCGGAATTAGGCGCTATCGTTAATCAAGGGGTGGCGGTAGATGATCTGAAAGGGACTCTCAGAAGCTTGTTGATAGAAAAGTTTAATGCCAAACTGAAAGATGGTGTCGTGATCGAAGAACCCCAAGCTGCGGTGGCAACTCCTAAAACCGATAGTTCGTCATCTGTAAATTCTCTTGGCACTAAAGTATTCTTTGCTAACTCCTGGAAAGAATCAAGCTGTATTGAAAGTGAGTATATCCTAGATGCGGCGGAAAAAGTAGCGATCGCTATTGATAGTAGCTGTCGTGCTGGTACTTGTGGGACTTGTACTGCCAAAGTATTGAAGGGTGAAGTAACCTATGATGCGGATTACGATGCCTTGGGTGGTTTGGAACCAGGGGAAATCCTAGCCTGTTGCGCTAAACCCGTTAGCTCGATCATAGTAGATGTTTAGTTTTAGGTTTTAAAAGTTAAAAGGCTTGGCACTGCCAAGCCTAGATAACATTAGACAGCTTATCAATAACTGGAAATGAGTTTAAGCGTTGTCATCCTGATCAAAATCAGGAATAATTTGCTCGATGGTTTCTTTCAACTCTGCTTCTACTCCTGCAAAAGTATTTTTTGTTTCTTTCACAGCTTGTTTAGCAGATTCTTTTGACTCTACTTTAGTTTGAGGAATTAGACTCGTGAAAGCATCTAAATCAGATACAGCTTTTTTGTACTGATCAATGGCGATCGAGTAGTTCTTATCGCTTACGGCCTCATCAATATTTTCCAAGTGCTTGAAAATATCTTTAGCTGCATCTAAGGCTGGTTTTTGTTCGTCAGGAAGTAGTGCATTCGATAGATAAGTCAAGTCTCTTCTAATTAGGCCAAGAGGTCCATGAAGAAAAGAATTAGCATTAACCCAATCTTCCTTGGCGAGGGACTGACCAAGTTCGGGAATTCTCTGGCGAGCGGTGTCTAGAGGAATGCGATAAGTGCTAATTTTTTGTAACTTTTCAGGAGTATAGGTTGGTGGTGCAGAAACAGCAGGGCTGCTACAGCTAACTAGCAGGGTGGTAGCTAGTACCAATATTAAGGAAAGAATAGGGCGGAAAATTTTCATCTTGCTCAAATTGCTCAAAACATATATTACTCTGTTTTAATTTTCTCAGGAAATCTGCATCTTAAAAAACTTTACGGCGAAACTCCAAAAGAATTAATTTAGCTTATTATCTAAGACGGCTTGCGATCGCTCAATGGCAACTCTATATTCAGGATAGTTCTTGTTTTTTTATCAATGCGTAAGTCCTAGCTACCTAAAAGCGATCGCCATAGGGCATTAACCGACTGTTGTACCTTAGCTAATGGCTGTTGCCTCTGGAGAAAAACGCGAGCGCAGTTACGTCCTGGCATTCCTGAGATCGAACCTCCTGGATGAGTTCCCGCCCCTGTCAGATATAGGTTGTTAATGGGGGTGGTATAGTTAGCGATTTCTGGTAGGGGACGCAAAAAGATCATTTGATCCAAGGTCATATCTAAGTGATAGTAGTTACCCTTATAAGAACCCAGTCTTTCTCCTAATTCCGCAGGACTTTCTACCCGACGAGCAATAATTGAATCTTGCAGATTAGGGGCATATTCCCCCAACTTCTTCAGCACGTTATCCGCAGTCTGATTTTTAAGTTCCTCTGTCCAGCCAGTACCGTACAATCCTGTCCCTTCTTTCCCTGCGATTTGATAGGGGGCAAAGAATTCAATCCACAGGGTATGTTTCCCTTCGGGGGCTAGGGTAGGATCGAGGACGCTGGGGATATCCAGGTACATTGAGGGATTAGCATCGGGAATTTGTCCCATAGTGGCAAGGGCATGAGCCTGTTCTACATGAGCCACGGAGTCGGCGATTAAGACGGTGCCGATTAAATGTTCCTGATGATCCGTTTCTAAGGCGGTAAAGCGGGGGACTTCTGATAGAGCGCAGTCGATTTTGAGGATAGTTTCGTTGTTGTTGGTAATACGGCGATCGACTTTCTCCCTCAACTCACGAGGGACGGCATCGGGAGCTACCAACTGTAAAAACAATCTACGGACATCAATATTGGAAATTACGCCTTGATTAGCTCGATACTCTTTACCTCCCACAACTCTCACCCCGATCGCCCGATTGTCTTCGACGATCACTTCCTTAACCATTTGTTCTGTGAGAATTTTGCCCCCCTTGGCAGTGACTAATTTTACCAAAGCTTGAGTTAATGCCCCCGTACCTCCTTTCGGTCGAGCCATCCCAGGATGGTGACGCATCGCCAACATCATCAGTCCTGCGGTGATGCCCTTTTGGGAGGGAGGTGCGCCTATTTCAGCCGCTAGTCGAGCTAGGGGAGCCTTGACAATCTCTGTATCAAAATATTCATTCAACAAGTCTTCAGGGGCGGTAATCATGGTACGGATCAAATTTAAAGCCTTATTCTTCGAGCCAGCGATCGCCAAAACATCCGCCAGATTTTTCCCTTTATAACCCTTGGCAATCCCTAAAATAGACTGGGGTGGCGCATTAAAAAACGGCGCGATCGCACTCATGAGTTTTGACCAGTAGGTAATAAACTCCCCGTACTTTTCGGCATCTCTAGAGCTATAGCGAGCGATTTCAGCCTGAGTTTTGCTTAAGGATTGATGTGCCAGGAAATATTTACCATCTGGGTGGGGACAAAAGGTATGGGGGTCACAGATCAGGTATTCTAAACCGTACTTGTGAAGCTGCAACTCTTCAATGATGGGACTCAAAAAGATAAATTCATGGTCGATAGCACAGAGATTAAACTTGAATCCTGGTGCTTCTTGGGGGATGGCTTCTTCCGTCGTAGCAGCCCCTCCAGGTACAGGACGCTTTTCTAGGAGTAGCACACTATAGCCAGCATTTAATAGATAGGCTGCACAGACTAGTCCATTATGACCAGCGCCAATTACGATCGCATCATAGGCTTCCATTAAATATTGATCATTCCTCAATTGTGAAATTTGTGTATTTTAAAATTATTGACTCGATCCATTGCTCAATTGAGAATAGCAAAATTAGCTGCATCAATTACAGAGAGATGCTAATAGTCAATAGCGAGGAAGATCTATGGTCATCATTTTGCTATACTGATTGTTACTTTAATTTTTAAGAATTATTTAATTATATGAATTCTGTTGTTCAGATAATTGAACCTAAAGGTATTTTGGACGGCACCAAAAGTGCTGAGTTCCAGCACCAGATTGAGCAAAGTGTCGAAAGTGGCGTACAGACGATCTTAGTTGATTTCCAACAGGTCACTTTTATGGATAGTTCTGGATTGGGAGCTTTAGTCAAAGCCTTGAAAACAGTTAACGCTGCTGAAGTCAAGTTATTTTTATGCTCCGTTAATGAACAGGTTGGGATGTTATTTGAGCTAACCAGCATGGATAATTACTTTACTATTTTGAGCGATCGCCAAGAGTTTACTCAGCAGTTAAGGAATTAAGTGGGCAGAGTTATTGTTCGAGAATTGTTCGAGAATATAGAAATTAGCTACCAATCATGATGATTCCTGCTTGGCTGGGGATTGGGATTATTACCCTAGCGATTCCCTTTATCTGTAACCGTTTGATTTCTAGCAGAGATTTTCGCTGGTTTAAACGCTTGCGTCGCCCTGACTGGCTAACTTTTGAATGGGCAATTCCGCTGATCTGGACGGTGGTATTTATCTGTGGAGCATGGTCGGCATATAATGTTTGGCAAGCCAATCCCCGTAGCAGTTTTACCTGGGGGATAATGGGGTTTTATGTGGTGGTAGAGACAGCAATCTCCCTCTACACCATTGTGATGTGTAAAACTCGTAGTCTCAAGATTGGTACGATTATTGGCGGGACGGGTTTTTTCTTGGGAGCAATCTTAGCAGTAATGGTACAACCGATCTCCAATAGTGCATTCTGGCTATTGGTTCCCTATTTGCTGTGGAGTCCTGTGGGAACTTTTGTTACCTGGCAAATGATGCAGCTAAATCCTCTAGATTCCTGAAGGGTTGCTGCTCGTTTAGGCTTTGGTAAATTAGGGCGATCCCGTTAGTTTTGCCAAGAATTTATGGTGGCGATCGCTTTTTAAAACTATAATTTTGACCTAGTTGTTGCCTAATGATAACTAGTCATCATCTAAAACTTGCTTGTAAGCTCACCCCGCGTTGAAACTGCGGGGCTTTCGCCACGGTTCAACACAGGAGTGTTTCAGCAGCCCTGAATCAATTGCACAAGACAATTCATCCGAACCTCGGAGGAGGCTTACAACCCCTCCAATAATAGACAAGACGTAGCTTGCATTTTTATCAGAATCACCATGCCACCCACAAATACTATTGGTACATTTGAATTTTTTCCCGCTTCTCAAGCCCAAGTGCAAACAACAATGGCAGGTTTGAGAGCTATATCTGGGACTAACGGGCAATATCTCAACTCCGTTAATCAACCCTTTGTACTCAAGAAAAGTGCGAAGCTGAAAAAAAGCCCAAGAATTAGACCGCCTTCTTTCAGTTT
>JBEANW010000062.1:0-10764 GCA_041165225.1 Cyanobacteriota bacterium
CCACGCCGACAGCTTCCTCTTTGGTTAGTTTGCGATCGCTTACTCCTGCTGCTCGACAGTCTCAATTAATGGCTCTAATTAATCAGCCAGAGCATGGTTTGTCGCCCCAGCAACTTCTCGATCGCCAGCGCGCCTATTATTTATTAGCAGCGGATTTAATTCAACAGGGTAAAGGTAAACAGGCTCTAGGTTATCTCCAGGAATTGAGGGAAAATTATCCTCTGTTACGTCCGCAAATTCTGTTTAAGATCGCTCAGGCATATCAGCAGGACAATCAACTACAGGCAGCCCAGAAAACTCTTAACTATCTGGTGCAAAATTATCCGAATCATCCTTTGAGTGCGGACGCTTTAGTACTTTTGGCTGACCAGAAAGCACTCCCAGAAGCTCAATTAATCCGCCAGTTTCCCGCTCATCCCCTGACCCAAAATATCGTCCGCCAGCGCCTCAAACAAAACCCAAATCAGTATCAACTGTTGCTGCTATTGGCAAAATATAGTCGCGGTCAAGACCTGAATCCGATTCGCGATCGCCTAGTATTGGAATATCCTGCTCAGTTAACTCCTGATGATTGGGAAGCGATCGCCGATGGTTACTGGCGGGATGAGGAGCATCGTAAAGCTGCGGATGCCTATATTTTTGCTTCCTCAATTCCCCGTAATCTATATCGTGCTGCCAGAGGGTTTCATCGTAATGGGAATTTAGATACGGCTCGCGGTGCTTACCAAAGATTACTGCGAGAATATCATGACTCCCAAGAAGCAGGACAGGCTTTAATTCATCTTGCCAGTATCTCTAGTGGTGACGAAGCAGTGGTGTATTTACAAAAAGCGATCGCCAAGTTTCCTGAAGTTGCTCCCGAAGCCTATCGCTCCAAGGCGATTATCCATGAAAGATTTAGTAAGTATGATGCTGCTAATGATGCCCGCCAAAAACTGCTCACTAAATATAGTGATTCCCCATCAGCAGGGGAGTATCGCTGGCAAAAAGCTCAGGAATTGGCAGCCAATGGTAATCAACAAGATGCCTGGCAATGGATGCAGCCTGTGGTCAAATCAAACCAAGAGCAAGAGTTTGCCGCCAAAGCCTTATATTCAACGGGTAAATGGGCAAGAGAGCTTAATCACCCAGAAGCAGCCACCACCACCTTCCAAAAGGTAATCAAGCTTTATCCTCAGTCTTATTGGGCATGGCGCTCGGCGGTCATGCTGGGGTGGGATGTGGGAGATTTTAATCAACTGCGTCCCCTCTCCCCAACCCTGGACTTAGCTAAAACTTATAGTCCTCTACCTATGGGTTCAGCAGCCTTGCAAGAACTTTATCTATTGGGACAGCACCATGATGCTTGGCTAATGCTCCAGTCAGAAATCGAACGTCCCCAACAAACCTCGGTTAACGAGCAGTTTACCGAAGGAGTACTATTATTAGAACTGGGTCAATATAGCCAGGGTATACAGCAGATTTGGGATCTGACTAAACGAGAAACTCCCCAAGAATTAGAAGAGTGGCGGGTTCTACGTCAAAGTAAGACCTATTGGCAGGCTCTGTTTCCTTTTCCCTACGAGACTCAGATCCTGCAAAATTCCAAGCAACAGCAGATCAATCCCCTCTTGGTCATTTCCGTGATGCGTAAGGAATCTACCTTTAACCCTGCCATTGATTCTGCCGTTGGCGCGGTGGGTTTAATGCAGGTTGTCCCCCCCACTGCTGAGTGGGTAGCAGCACAAATGGGAATTGCCGACTATTCCCTAACGAGTCCTGACGACAATATTAAAATTGGGACTTGGTATCTTAAACATAATCATCAGCGTTATCAAGACGATTCCTTACTAGCGGTGGCAAGTTATAACGCAGGGACAGGGAATGTTAATGACTGGCTAGAACAATATGATTTTCAGGATCGCGATCGCTTTGTGGAACAAATCCCTTTTCCTGAAACCAAAGACTATGTTGAGGGGGTGTTTGGCAATTATTGGAACTATCTCCGTCTTTATAATCCAGAAATTCGGCAAAAAGTTGCTGATTTACACCAGAAAACAGAATAATTGGTAATTCAAGTCTTATGGATTGAGCTTTTTCTTGCTGGGCTGCTCAAAAGACAGACCAAAATGTAGTTCTGATGCCTGGGATTGAAGATAATTTAACAGGGCGTTAACAAAAATTACCACCCCAAACATTTCTAATAACTCTTCAATAGTTGAGGCAATTCCATAAACTGTATTGTACCCATAATTATCGGCAATGTAGCCCCCAATTAATTCCATACCTAAAGCTCCAAAAACATAAACTATTCCTGCTAATATAAATTGAATTTTGGTTTTGTTGGGCAAAGCTAAAATAAATTTTCTAAACACAATTAGAAAGATAATTACTAAGAAAAATGCAGGAATTACCCAAGGGAAATATAACAATCCACTAGTGTGCATTGCTCCTCTTAAAATTGGAATCAATAATTCATGAATACTGCACATTTCATCGACAGCTAGATACAGAAAAATAAACGATAATGCTTTCCACTGTCTAGCATATTTTCCTTTGACTTTTTTTTTGATAGTAGCAACTAAAGAGAGTAGGTAAGCACAGAAACCCAAAGCTAAGGATGAATAAAGAGAGGGGAGGTTCGCTTCTTCATCAAAGTTAAAATATATCGAAATCAATTGACCATTGTTTTGAGCATTTAACCAATGAACTATACCCCTTTCTATGATATTAAACAGAACAAGCAAGGTAATTGTTGACAACAAAATCTTAGTGACTTTACTGGGAGACAAATTGTATGTTGTTAGCCACAATGGTTCTGAAAATTGGCTATTGTTCATGGACGCTGATTCAGTTTACTAATAATTAATATGATGCTAATATATCCTTAACCTATTGGGAAATCACTAGTGATTTATCAATCTGGCTTTTTTTTTATATCTAACTATATAGATTCATTTATGATCTAGAAAATTTTAATATATAGCAAGCTATAGCAATTACTCTGTCAAGGTTGCAAGAAGTTTTGCTATCAGTGAATGAGTAAGTTATTCAAAATAATGGCTGTTTAGCTCATATAGCTTAATATTCCTTGACTAAATCTGTTTTCAGCACTTATTCTAAAGCATCCTCCAGTAAAACTACTGATGTAGTTTTGCAAATTGAAGATACCCATGTCAATTGTCAATATTCTGACAATAGCTTTTTAAATGTTTATCTTGCCTTTAAACTATTTGGGATAGCTCGGTCTAATATCTGTCTAAATCTAGTGTGTCTAAGCATTTTATATTCAGGCTTATTTGAATTTGCTAATGAAAATTTATACTTTTAACGCTGCTGAAGATACCCGTGTCGAACTGTTATGGCCCTTGAGAGCTAACAATAGAGACGGCACATTTAGTCAATTCATCGCCGAAAATAGCTATACAGAGGTTGATTCTATTCTGGATTGTGACCTAGCGATTCATCCTAATAAAGCTTTTACTCCAGAAACCCTAGCTTTTGATAGTTCTGTGTTTCAAGCAGCGGCGGAAGCAGAAGCTTACGGCAAACCCATCATCATCGACGCAACCAGTGACTCGGATGTTCTATTAGACATCCCCTCCGCCAATATTTTGCGCTGCGGTTTATATCAAAGCTTAAAGAAACCATTTGAAACCGAATGTCCCTACTGGAGTAATGATCGGACAAAGCAAGGTTTGGATGCTTTGGATATCGGTTTTAAAGGGAAAAAGCCAGTTGTCGGCTTTTGTGGCACTACCTCTTCTATGGGTAAGTTAGCAAATTTAAGCAAGTTTTCTCTGCCTCGTACTGTTACCAAATTAGTCTTATCCCAAGGAAAATTGTCTCGTCGGGTAGATCCCAGAATTACCGAAGGTATGAGTCTTCAGCTTAGGGAAACAGCAATGAATCTAATTGCTGCGGACAAGAGATTAGAATTTTATTTTGACGTTACTAATAATCATCAAAGTTATTACGTCAAAAATGAGTCAAATAAGATTATTCTCGAAAATCTATTTATTACCAACACTGATAAATGTGATTATGTGTTGTGTGTCAGAGGTAGCGGTAATTTTTCAGGACGCTTTTATATGGCGCTAAATGCTGGACGTATCCCTGTGGTCATAGATACTGATGTGATAATTCCCGATGAAGAACAGTTGCACCTGCTCAAAATTCCAGTCAACTCGGTCAAAAATATTAGCGAGCTAATTCTGGAACATTTTGAAACAACAACAGAACAAGAACTAAGAGAAATGAAACTCCGCAATCGTTTGGCCTATCATCAATTTTTAGCCCCTGAGAAATTCCTGCCTAGATATATTGAGAACTGCGCTAAAATCCCCCATAAAACAGCCTTGAAAGCTGCTTAGACTGAGAATAATTTGAGCCTAGACTTTCCGTTGATAACCTGAGAACTGCTTTCGACCTGTAAGATTGGTGGTATATTTCTTTTTAAAGATATTTTATGAACATACTTACTGTTTCGACAACTCCTTTTGCAGATCAAAAGCCAGGAACATCAGGTTTACGTAAATCCGTCACAGCTTTTCAAAAACCTCATTATCTCGAAAATTTTGTCCAGTCAATTTTTGATTCCCTTGATGGTTGCGAAGGTCAGACCATTGTTTTAGGTGGTGATGGACGGTACTATAACCGCGAAGCGATTCAGGTCATTATGAAAATGGCCTCAGCTAATGGTATTGGGCGCATTTTGGTAGGGAAAGGCGGAATCATGTCTACCCCTGCGGCTTCGGCAATTATTCGTCAATACAAGGCCTATGGCGGGATTATTCTCTCCGCTAGTCATAACCCTGGAGGGCCAACAGGAGACTTTGGAATTAAGTACAATATTACTAGTGGAGGACCCGCACCAGAAAAAGTCACCGAGGCTATTTTTGCCCGATCGCAAGTAATTAATCGTTACAAAATTCTCGAAGGGTCGGATATCAACTTAGATCGGCTAACGGTGACGCGCTTGGGGGAAATGAGCGTAGAAGTGATCGATCCTGTGGAACCCTATGCTCGTTTAATGGAATCGCTATTTGATTTTGAACTTATTCGTCAGTTAATCAAGCAAGATTTTAAACTGTGTATTGATTCCATGCATGCTGTTACGGGGCCTTATGCCAAGGATATCTTTGAGAAGCGATTGGGGGCAGCAGGATCAGTCCTCAATGGCGAACCCCTAGAAGACTTTGGCGGGGGACATCCCGACCCTAATTTAGTTTATGCCCATGACCTAGTAGAGATTATGTTTGCCCATGATGCCCCTGATTTTGGCGCAGCTTCCGATGGCGATGGCGATCGCAATATGGTTTTAGGCAATAATTTCTTCGTTACCCCTAGTGATAGTCTCGCTGTCTTAACTGCCAATGCCACCTTAGTACCAGGCTATAAAGCTGGTTTGACGGGAGTTGCTCGCAGTATGCCCACCAGTGAAGCGGTAGATCGGGTAGCAGAAAAATTAGGGATTGCTTGTTATGAAACTCCGACAGGCTGGAAATTCTTTGGTAACTTGCTCGATGCGGATCGGGCTACTCTCTGTGGAGAAGAAAGCTTTGGAACTGGTTCTAATCATGTGCGGGAGAAAGATGGACTCTGGGCAGTATTATTCTGGTTAAACATTTTAGCGGTTAAAGGAGAATCCGTAGAAGCGATCGTCAAAGATCACTGGAAAACCTATGGACGCAACTATTATTCTCGCCATGACTATGAAGAAGTGGACAAAGCACGCGCTACAAAACTAATGGAACGTCTGGGGGGAATGCTCGACACGATGGCAGGTAAGAAATTTGGCAACTACGAAGTCAAATATGCCGATGATTTTAGCTACACCGATCCCATTGATCATAGCGTGAGCAAAAACCAGGGGATTCGCCTCGGCTTTACCGATGGTTCACGGATTGTTTTCCGTCTCTCTGGAACTGGGACTAAAGGAGCAACTTTAAGGCTTTATGTTGAAAGTTATGAACCTGATGCCAGTAAGCATAACCAGGAAACTCAATCAGTTTTGAAACCCTTAATCGATTTGGCTCAAGGAATTGCTCAAATTAAAGAATATACTCAGCGAGATCAGCCTACAGTAATTACTTAACTCCTAAGAAGCAAATTAATCTGCTGACGCTGGGAAAAGGGAAAGGGGAAAATTGGGGATCACAAATCAACTTTACTTTCCCTAAATCCCCAAGCCCTTAAATCCATTGAAAATAAATGATTTACAAAAAGTCTTTCAGTATATATACTCGATGACAAGCATAAATTGTCCCTACGATGACGGGAGACAATGTTAACGGTGCTAAATAGCTCGGAGACTACCTCAAATGAGTATGACCGGTTCTTTAGAGACTTTTTCTCTACCCGAACTATTCCGATTAATTGATTCTGGGGCAAAAACAGGTCAGTTAATTATTCAACCACCTCTAAATCATCCAGCTCTCGATCTAAATCACAACTATCAGCCTTCAACCTATCACCTCTGGTTTCACAAAGGTAGACTAATCACGACAGTTAATCATGGTTTAAATCATGAATGTTTAGTCTCCCTCATTAAAAATAGTGGCTGGCTTAGTAGCCGTGTAATTGAAAAACTGGCAGAGATATGTCCTGCGGAAGTCCCCCTGGGGAATTATTTGAGCAAAATGAAAGTACTAGAGACAGAAAAACTCAAACTGCTTTTTCAGCTACAGCTACACCAAGTTTATCAATTGTTCAATCTTAATTCTGGTCAGTTTCAACTAGAGGTGTATTCCCCTGAAAAGCTCACCTCAGCTTCTATGCCTTGGATGGATATGACAGGAATTAGTATGCAAGCATCCCAGGTCAATTTATTAGCGTTGCGGATCATGAGAAACTGGAGTAGTTTTGCCCATAAGCTACCTGAAAAAAATTCTGCCCTACAACAATTGATTCATCAACCAAAATTCCCCTTGACAACTCTAGAGCAAGAAGTCTGGCAAATGGCACTGAGCAACATATCTCTGGAACAATTAGCTCAATCCAAAAATATATCCTTACTCGAAATTCGTAAAGCTGCTTTTTGCTTGATGATGGCAAGGCTAGTAGAAGAGATTCCTCTGGCGAATTTACAGCCGATTATCCGTCCCGACTCTGCTCGTGGGGTGGCGACTCTGGCTCTTACCGATACTCGCCTCAGCAAAAGTGCGATCGCTGTTCAAAATAACCCTGAAATTAATTCTCCCGAAATTTCTCCCTCCGCCAAAAGCGCAATCCTTCCGCCTGAACAACCAATCGTAAGTCAAACATTACTAAACAAACTAGTTAATTTTTTAAGGAGCAAATTGTAGTAGATGGAAAGATTGCAAATTGCTCTGACAGGGCCCGTAGGGGCAGGTAAAACCAGCTTTGTCCGCACTATTAGCGAAATTGAAGTAGTTGATACCGATCGCTATGCTACGGATGAAACCTCCCTAATTAAATCCACTACCACTGTCGCTTTTGACTTTGGTCGCCTCACTCTAGATTCTGGACAAGTTTTGTATCTTTATGGAACACCAGGGCAGTTTCGCTTTGATTTCATGTGGGAAATTTTGATCGATCAAGTTCAAGCCTACATTCTGTTAATTGATGCTCATCGTCCAGAAAATTTTCACGCAGCCCGTAAGATATTCAACTTTATGCAGCACAGAACTCAGACTCCGATGATTATCGGTCTAACTCATACAGACTGCGAAGGAGCTTGGGAATCGGAAGATATAGCTTTAGCTTTAGGATTAGCCGAGCAGTTAAATCAACCTTCAATAGTCCAGGTAAATGCTGATAATCCTCAGTCTGTCGTGCAATGTTTAATTGTCTTGCTAGAAGAACTGATGTCCTTACCAAGCCCAAAGGGATTAAGTAATGAGTAATGAGCGAAATCATCGGCGATCGCTCAGTAAACCCAACATCACTCCTAAAATTGCCCCAAAGATAAAGCCTCCAGAGTGCGCCCAATATGCCACTCCAGTCGCTGCGGGCATTCCGAGGGATGCCACACTGCTAAATGCTTGCTGCACAAACCAGAAACCCAGGAAGTAAATCGCGGGAATCCGCACCGTTGTAAAAATTATGAATAACGGTAGTAAAGTGACAATTTTGGCTTGAGGATACTTGATTATATAGGCTCCCATGACTCCTGCGATCGCGCCACTCGCCCCCACGGTAGGTACTCCTGACTCCATAGCAAAAAACCAATGGGTTAAACCAGCTAAGACTCCGCAAGCTAGATAAAAAAAGAGGAATTTGAAGTGACCTAAATCGTATTCAATATTGTCGCCAAAAGTCCAGAGAAACAGCATATTTCCCGCAATATGCATCAATCCACCGTGCAGGAATTGGGAGGTAATTAAAGTTAAAGGCTCTGGAACAGGCTGATTAGGAGGTACGACCGTAAAACTGGCGCTCAACTGTTGAGGAATTACGGCATAAAGTTGCATAAAACCATCTAATCCAGCCCCCAAAGTTATCTGATGGAGAAAAACCACCACGTTAATGGCGATTAAAGCATAGACTACAATTGGCGTAGTGTAGGTAGGATTCTCATCGTGAATTGGAATCATAATTAAATGAGGTAGCTTTGCCTAAAGAGATAGCTAACTAATACCCAACATTGCTTCCAGAGTTAGATAGAGTAAGAAGAATCCACCGACAAAAAACCCAACTAGAGCGATCGCCGTCACGGGATTTTTTAAAAAAGGTTTAAGCTGCTGGAGAAAAAACCAAAAGATGCCCAAAGAAAAACTAATGAGGTAGCGAGGATAGCGGGAACTGTTCTGAAGAAAGTCTTGCATTATTTTAAATACTGGCAGTGCGATATTTTATGTATTCATTATTCAACATTGAACAATTAAGAATCAATCTTCTGTAAATGAACTTACTATTTCAGTCCACTCGTCGTCGGTTAGCTTTGTGGTACACCGCAGTCACCGCAGTGTTGCTCTTGCTATTTGCCATCGGCGTATATTTTTATGTCCGTACCACTTTGGTCGATCGCATTGATGACACTTTAAAGCATGTGATTGAGGTAGTAGATCGCTCCCTGGTAATTCAACCCCTGGCGGAAACCAAGGGTAGATATGGGGTAAATGTTGATGCCAGCTTTAATCAAAATGTTGATGATTTAGAAGATGATCATATTGATTTGGAATGGTTCAATCCCCAGCAACAATTATTGTGGTCTACTTTTGCCCAGCCCATTGACTATCCTCTCCATCCTAATCGAACTAGTGAGACGGTTTATCTAACAGGCGATCGCATTTTTCGCCAGATTGTGCAGCAAGTAGAGCTAAATCATCGAGTTTTGGGCTATCTAAGGGTGAGTCATCCCTGGTTTGAAGTTACCAAGCCGATTAATCAGCTCACCAGAGATCTAATTATTGGCATTAGCTTAATGATTCTCTCTGTCTGGGGAATTGGTTGGTTGTTATCAGGTATCGCCATTAAGCCGATTCAGGTGTCTTATTCTAGTCTGAAGCAATTCACTGCCGATGCTTCCCATGAGTTACGCAATCCCATTGCTACTATTCAAACTAATGTCCAAATGGCGTTAGCCTATCCAGAGGCGGAACCCCAGCTACAGCAAAGACAGCTCCAGATCATCGAACGCTTGACTCAAAAATTGGGCAGATTAGTCAATGATTTATTATTCCTAGCTCGTGCGGATAGTGGGATTGCCCAGCTAGATTGGCAGCCTGTTCCTTTGGATGCCCTCTTGATCGATGTGATTGAGGAACAGCGCATTGTGGCGACTCAAAAGGGACTATTTCTTTCTTTACGGATTATTGAACCAGAAATTATGCCCGAAAAGCTCAATCAAAATTTGCATGAAGAAGATATTTTTACTGTTCAAGGTGACTGGGATTACTTATCTCGTTTGTTTACCAATTTAATTGCTAATGCGATCGAGCATAGTGATCAAAAGGAAATAGCGGAAGCCTCGGTGGAAGTAGAATTAGCCTTAATTAAACCCACGAGCAAACCCCTTAGAGTGCGTGAACCCCATATTTTCTATGAACTAGAGGTCAAAATTAAGGACAAGGGGCAGGGGATTCCTGAAGCAGCATTGCCCCATATTTTTGATCGCTTTTATCGCGGCGATCCTGCCCGTTCTTCCCAGCGACAAATAGATACCCCTACAGGAGCGGGTTTGGGATTAGCGATCGCCAAAGCCATTGTCGAAAATCATCAGGGAAACATTACTGTAGAGAGCGTCTTAGAACAGGGAACAATTTTTACGATCATTCTTCCCAAAAGTCGCAATTAACATGATCGCGATCGCTTGTAGAAGAGAATATTTTTACTATCGTAGCCCACTTATCTTTTTTCGGCGATGCTTAAAACAGAAACCAATCTGTCCCCCAGAACCACGAGAAATGCTATCTCTCCCCACTCATAGAAGAGAAATATATATAATCAAACTTTAGTGCCGTGCCGTGTACTGTTAATCTTCATGACTGATATTCGTCAACTGATCGCTCAAGAGTTTTCCTTATTTCCCCGCAACATCAATAACGCTTTAGATCTCTGGATAGAAGGGGGAACAATCCCCTTTATCGCTCGCTATCGTAAAGAACAGACAGGTTCATTGGATGAAGTACAGTTACGAGATATTTTTGAACGCTATAGCTACCTGGATGAACTGATTAAGCGCAAAGTAAAAATTGTCGAAGAGATTGATTCCCAAGGCAAGCTAACCACGGAACTGAAGGCAAAAATAGCAGTCTGTCTGAATCGAACTGAATTAGAGGATTTATATCTGCCCTATAAACCCAAACGACGTACTAGGGC
>JBEANW010000063.1:0-3554 GCA_041165225.1 Cyanobacteriota bacterium
CTTTCGCTGCTACTGTTGCTTTTAACTTATGGTGCCGAAGGTCTTCTCTATGGTGCTTGGATGCAGGAGTTTGCCAAGCATGAAAGTTTCTTAACTAATTTCATTGAATCGGCTCGCATCAGCATTCTTTATGGCGTTGCACTGCTGGGAATTATGTTGCTGGTAATCATGTTTACTTCTCCTGTATTTCTCCTGACCGTAGGTTTAAATAGTTGGTTAAAGTCGGATACCAGAACATTGATCTCGATTCTGGTGGGAGCTTTTGCTTTTGCCATCATTGTGCAGCGGGTTGACTTTTTTGCTCGTCTTCTCGTCTTAGTCGCGGCAGTTTTCTTAGGTAAATTAGATCTCCAGTTATCTGGTTGTAATCGTTGGGTATGCTCTCTAATTTTAATCTTGCTCTGTTGGTTCGGATTTACAGGGGGTATACTAACCTTTTATCAATTGAACAACTTATTGAACTTTTAAATTGATAGCAATGAGGAGCTAATTTTTATGGCTAAGAACAAAAGTAAACAAGAAACCACTGGCAGAAAACTATCCCGTGTTGTCACCCTGGTTTTAGGTTTGGGTTTTGCGGCTTCTACCCTGGTGATTGCTCTTAGCAGTGTTTTCAGCCAGTCTGAATCCACCAGTAAAGTTGCGACTACTGATCCTGATTCCCCTTCTGTAGACGAGCAAGTTAAGCTCCAAGTAACTGGTTATGAAAAGGTTTTAGAACGGGAACCCAAAAACGCTACAGCTTTAGAAGGATTAGCTCTTATTCATCTCAAAACCAACCCGAAAGAGGCTATTCCCACTTTAGAAAAGCTAGTAAAATATTACCCTGAGCGACAGCAATATGCAGTCGTCCTAGAGCAAGTTAAAAAACAGGCAGTTAAACCAACTACAGCACCGAAAGCTACCCCTGCCGCTCCAGCAAGTAGCAAGTAGATCGATAAATCCTATCGATAGGATTTTTAGTGTATCTGCAGGAATATCCGCAACTAATATATCTCTATTTTTTATAGTTCTTTTGTACCAAAAAAATAATTATTGACTGGCGATGCAGCCCTAAAGGATTAGCTCCGCGTCCGCGGTCTTGGGGGTTTCCACCCAACTAAGCGGCGCAAGCCTCATGAGCGACTGCATCAAGAAGCGATCGCCAAACGTGGCTTAATAAAACTAAAGACTTTCATAATAGGAGGTTGTAAACTTGTTCCCAAGAGCCACCACTCCGATTATAAAGAAATAATACTCCGCCAGCGATCGCTGAGTCAACCCCCTAATTTAAAAATTTTTCGCGCCACCGATTTTAAAAAAATCAATCATTGATTCAATGTCATTGGTCATTGATGACGGAGTAGCTCTCGATGGTTAGGGTTTTCGGTAAGTCGGAGGAGAGGAGTCTAATAATTGTTGTTGATTGATAGGAATCTCCGTCGCTTTTTCATGGCGACAGGAAAACATCCCAGATTCCGTGGAGTTGCAAAGTATGAAGTAAAAAGGTACGAAAACTATCACGCCTATTATTGTTAGCAAAAATGGTATCAACGGAATAAGACAGATAGCAATCAAACCATATTTCAGTGGTTTGGATGGTGGGGAGAATTTCATAGAATCATGCTCTAAGCCAACTGGGATCAATATATGATTCCCATATCAGATGCTTTTATTGAATTTTACTGGAGATCATTCCCTGAAAAATTGCACCTATCTAAATCTTAGAATAGCGATCGCCTGAAAAGACAAATTAGACTTGACATTCAAGACAATCGCTTTAGGGCTGATTCTATCTATTAGACTTGTTACACGAATCATCATGCCAAATATTTCCCATGACTTTATCCAAGGCATTAAAGAGTTAATTCAACGCGATCGCGATTTGGCTC
Organism: Cyanobacteriota bacterium; assembly: GCA_041165225.1. Lineage (GTDB taxonomy): Bacteria > Cyanobacteriota > Cyanobacteriia > Cyanobacteriales > Xenococcaceae > Waterburya. The sequence goes on from JBEANW010000063.1 coordinate 1,872, forward strand.
GAATTGTTGTTGACTATGGCTATCCCCCCCAGTGGCAGAGAGAACCAGGATTCTCCACTTTAATCAGGATTATTTTAGAGCAACAGGTTTCCTATGCTTCGGCTCAAACTACTTTTCAACGTCTTAACGCGGCCGTAGATTATCTATGTCCAGCCAGCTTTTTACTTTTAGATGATCTTGAGCTTAAAACTATTGGGTTCAGTCGCCAGAAAACCAACTATGGTCGTATCTTGGCTCAAGCGGTAATTGATCGCACTTTGGATTTAGCTAGTCTAGAAAAATTGCCTGACTCAGAAATCAGACAAAAGTTGACAGCAATCAAAGGTATTGGTAATTGGACGGTAGATATTTACTTAATGATGGCTTTACAGCGCCAAGATGTATTTCCCAGTAAAGATTTAGCTGTGGCGATCGCCGTTCAAGAAATAAAAGATTTACCGACTCGTTCACCAGCAGCAGAATTGGAAACTATCGCGGAAGCTTGGAGACCCTATCGAGCGATCGCGACTAAAATTCTCTGGCATTATTATCTCAATCGTAAATCTAGAAAGTAGCTATAAGCCACTAACTTTTTAGTGCGATCGCTGGTTCTATAAGTTGGGTAGAACGAAGTGAACCCCAAACATACTCACATCACTTCATGCCAATCAAAGGTTTTTAACGAGGCGATCGCCAATTGTATTAATGTTTTATTGAAAAGCGATCGCTCATAAACTAGCCATAATGATATTTACAAGACAAAATAATTATTTCCTCATTAGTCACTTTATAAACTAAACGATGTTCGCGATCTATTCTTCTTGACCAATAACCACTAAGATCGTGCTTTAATGCTTCTGGTTTTCCTAAACCCTGAAAAGGATGACGATTAATATCTTTGATCAGTTCGATAATTTTGAGATGTATTTTTTTATCTAACTTCACCCAGTCATTAAAATCTGCAAACGCAGACAATTCAAAGACTATTTTTCTGCTCATTACAAGTCTTCTAAGTCAATTTCAACTAAATTAGTCTTGTTGTCAATATTGGTTTTAGCTTGCATCAATCTTTGTCTATTTACCTCAGACTGAAGTAGATATTCCGTTTCATTTACTTCATAAATAATAATCTCAATATCTTTGTCTTTGTAAGTCTCTTTCAAACCAGCTATGAATTTTTCATCCAATTCATTAGCTTTTAATCTATATGAACTCTGCATTATGGTTAAAATTCAGTCGATTTTACCAACATGATATAACATTTGTCTTAACCTCAGTAGAGCTTGCAAATTTCATAGTGATGAAAACCCATTTTGCAGGTATATTAATCACCGTACCAAATAGATTCAATTTTATTAATTACAGATTTTGCTTCAGTTAATTGTTCCGCATCTAATAAAACAGTGGCATGTCCTAATTTTCTTCCTGGACGAGATGTTTTCCCGTACCAATGGACAAAGCTATTCGGTATTTCTAAAATGCGATCGCGTTTTTCTCCATAATCAGTATCAGACTCTTCAAAACCTAGTAGGTTAACCATAATTGCCCCTGATGACTTTAAAGCTGTTGAACCCAAAGGCAAGCCCGTAACAGCCTGTAGCTGCATCGCAAACTGAGAAGTCTCGCAGCCATCTAGGGTGTAGTGTCCAGAATTGTGGGTGCGGGGAGCGATTTCGTTGACCAAGATTCGGTTGTCAGCAGTGA
>JBEANW010000064.1:0-11658 GCA_041165225.1 Cyanobacteriota bacterium
TTGGGGGCTTATGGAGTTGCTAATCATCGTCATACTCCAGAAATTGAACAAATTTGCAGTATTTTAGCTCATCAAGAAGTTATAGTGCAGTTTACTCCCCATTTAGTTCCTATGGTTAGGGGGATCTTGTCTACCGTCTACGCTACCCTCCGAGATCCTGGCTTAGTGAGAGAAGATTTAATTACGATCTATAACGCCTTTTATCGCTCCTCCCCCTTTGTAACCGTACTATCCAGCGGTATTTATCCCCAGACCAAATGGGCTTGCGGAACAAACTTGGCATATATTGGCATTCAGGTAGACCCTCGCACAGGCAGAGTAATTGTGTTGTCGGCGATCGACAATTTAATCAAAGGTCAAGCAGGTCAAGCGGTACAATGCTTAAATCTGATGATGGGTTGGTCAGAATCTCTCGGTTTGCCTAAGTTGGGTTTTTATCCCTGAAGATTATAGCAACCAACGTTCATAAGCTAGAGCGATCGCGGTTTTGATGTTGCCAAATTCTTTGTTATAAGATAATTTCACTTTTTTTAGCATTTAGAACGTTTCGGGAGAATAGTTGCAATTACTATTGAAATTATGCAGTAAGTGATAAGATTTCTACTTTTACTTTCATACCCGCACGGGCTAACATATTAATCAATTTATCGACACTAAATCGACTAATTTCACCGTTAATTAAATTACTAATTCGTGGTTGCGTTTCTTGAAAAAACTCTGCCGCTTGTTCTTGCGTCCATCCCATAAGTTGAATATATTCTCTTAAAGCCAACATTAAATCGGCTCTAATTTTTAAGTTGGCTGCTTCAGCTTCCTCAAACCCCAAATCTTCAAAAATATTGTCGCTACCTTGAGTAATTGTAAAACCTCGATTTTCATCCATTGTCTTACCTATGATTGTTTTTCTTGTCGATATTCAATTAGCTGTTTATAGCGTCTCTGTCCAGTTTGGATATCCTTTTTAGCAGTTTTTTGTGTTTTTTTTTGAAAGGCGTGGAGAACATATATAGCTTCAGAAAACTTGGCGACATAAAAAACACGATAAGCATTTTCTGTGCGAATGCGAATTTCTTCAACCCTCTGACCAACAATAGAGATTGGCTTAAAATCTGATGGTAATTGACCTTGTTGCACGGCACGAAGTTCAAATCCAGCTTTACGACGTGCCTCGGTAGCAAAATTAGCAATATCTTGTTTGGATGAGCCGATCCAGTAAATCGGTTTATCTGACATGAACTTGATTGATAATTTATCTATTATACCTTATTAGGTATATTGTATATTGAGCTTTACATTCCCTAAAAGCTAGTCGGTTGGGTAGAACCAAGCAAGTCTTTGCCCTAGCTATAAGCTTTTAAAGGTAATGGCGCAAATCTCTGTAGCTGCGATCGCGATTCTTTAGTGGAGACGACTAGTACCTCGGAGGTTGAAACGGCGATCGCTTGAACTGCAAAATCTGTTTCCAGGGTGATTTGAAATCTACCAATACAGTCTCCATAGTCGTCCAATAAGACCATTTTGCCTTGGCGATCGCTAATTAGATATCCTTGAGGACAGGGTGTAATTACTCTGGGGGAGATCTCCAGGGGAATTCGTTTGAGGTTGAATTTATCTAGGGAAATTAAGATCACCATATTAGGACTATCCTTCTCGGGGGCTAATAGGCGACGGGGAAACAGGGGATGGTCAATTACTGATGCGAGGCGAATCTGGGCAGTAGTCTTAGCTAGCCAGTTACCACGACGATTAAACAAGCGAAATTCGGTATCTTGGGCGGAATTTTGGTAGATGCCTAAGCCATATTTTTGATCTAAAGCAATGAGACTATGGCAAGCGGGCTGGTTAATCAGCGATCGCGGTAGTTTTCGCGGTAACTTATCCTTAGATAATTGGTAAGTTTCTAGAATTGGAAGAGGGGAATCTGTGGTTAGATAAGCTACTCCTACCCAAGTTCCTTGAGGATTGACCGTGGTAATTAATTCAATTACTTCATGGCGTTCAAAGGTGGCAAGATTTAGTAAATCCTGATCGGGATTTAAATAGTCAATCGAAGATCTGGTGGTGATTAGGCAACCTGTGGCACTGCACTGAAGATTTTGGATTGGCTCAGAGAAAATTATTTCTCTGTCGGCTAGAAATTCCTCCCCGATAGTAGACTGTACAATTAAGCGATCGCCACTGACCAAATATCTTTGCTCTGAAGAGATCGCCAACTGAGAGACTGGATAATCTAAGGTAGATTGGCTTAGGGGAACAACCTCCAGGAACTCAGGTTTAACTTTAACAGGAATATGAGGGCTAGGATCGACCTCTAAAACCGCCTGTACCAACTCCAAGGCTTCCAACATTGTCGTTGCAGTTTGAAAACGATGGATTGGCAATTTCTCTAGAGATTTAGCGATCGCCAGACGTAATAGAAAGGGGACATCTCGCGAGATGTTCACCCGATGGCTCAAATGCCCTGCCAGCAATTCTTTAGGCATTCCCGAAAAAGGACGTTCCCCTGTAACTAGTTCATAGAGAATGACCCCTACTGCATAGAGATCAGAGTTGTAAGAATATTCTCCATAAGACTGTTCTGGAGCCATATATGCAGGAGAACCCGTCTTGCCTAATACATTTTGAGAATCAGCTTCTTGTTTTAGTTTAGCAATGCCAAAATCAGCAATGTGCGCCGTGTAAAAGCGATCGCTGGTTTTGAGTAAAATATTCTCAGGCTTGAGATCGCGATGAATAATGCCGCGATCGTGAGCAAACTTCAAACCAGAGAGAATATCAATCACCAACTTCAGACTCTGATGCAAAGTTAGGGAATGAGAATTATTTAACAGACTGCGTAAAGTTCCCCCTTCGCAGTAGTCCATCACCATATAGCGTTGATTGTGTTGGTGTTCTAACGCTTTACAGGTGACAAGATTAAAGTGGTCGAGGGTGACTAAAAAAGTTAGCTCCCGTAAAAAACTCTTGGTAGATAATTGCTTAGTCCTTAACTCCTTTAAAGCGACTAAAGTACCACTCTCTAATTCAATAGCGGCAAAAACCTTGCCAAACTGTCCTTGACCAACTAAATCTAAGATTTTGTAATTGGATTGATGTCTCAGCAAATTTCAACTTTATGCTTGGCTAATTCTATTCAGTTACATATTAAGCTAAGTATAGAGAATCATGAATAAAAAGGGAAAGGGTTTAGTGTTCTAAACTGGTTAGTTCTTCAAGTATCAATGCTCCTTCAGGCACATCAAATAGCACGTTGGTCATGTAGTTGTCGGCCCAGGCTTCGCCAAAAGCTTTTTCTAAAACGCGACGAGTTTTGTCGTTTTGCTGTTGTTTGCCACAGTAGTATCTTTGTCCAGCCAGATACAGTGCTTGCTCTTTTGGTGTCACGGGACTTGAGGCGATCGCCTGTTGGCAGTGAACCCGTAAATAATTAGCTGCCTGTTCTAAGAAATTTTGTTCTTCTATGTCCTCATGGGGTCGCACAAATAAACAGAACTCAGAGAAAATATCAGCCCAGGAGGGTAGTTCTCGCACTTCCCGAAACTCTGGCTTAGTTAAAGCTTTCAGAGATTTAATATACCCTGGGGAGAGAGTCTTATCGGAGCTAGTGGGAGACAAATCGGCGATCGCAGCACTAACCCCCCCGCGGCCAGCCACAATATCACAGCCAAACATAGGTAGGGGATACTCAGGGCGGGGAAACATGACACAGTGTAGAATATCAAGGTTGTTGCCTACTTTCGCCAACTCCAGGTGCATTTTGCGAAACTGGGGCGTTTGGTAACAGCGGTTTTCAATCCGCAATCTTTCCCCTTCGAGCTTTCCTTCCACATACCCCAATCCTTCAGGCAAATCATAAGGAGAGAGTACCAAATATTTTTGCCAATAGTTGAGAATTCTCTCTGCCAGTCGATGAATTAAAGGGTGTTGTTCTTGACGCAGGGAAGGCTGGGAATTTTCTAACATTAGGGTTATTAAAATAATCGATCTAGGCAATTAAATCTTGGTAGCCACAGATGTTACCTTTAAAAGCTTTTAGCTCTTGGCTTTTAGCTATTAGCTGGGGCGAGGCCCCTTTACCTATTTTTAACGATATACTGAGACAGACTTTATAGATATAGATAGCTATTAATCGTAATAGATTTTATTGCAGGAGATTTAATTATGTTTGGTTTAGGTATACCTGAAGTCGCGATCATTGGTTTAGTTGCCGTACTTGTTTTTGGCCCCAAAAAGATTCCCGAAATTGGCAGTGCTTTGGGTAAAACGATCAAGGGTTTTAAAGAGGAAATGAATCAGCCTTCCTTGGAGGAAGAAGACACAGATCTCAAATAAACTGGTTAAGTAGCTATTACTATTATTTCAATATTTGCTTGAACCAGGCTTCAAAGCGATCGCCTAAAGCAGATAAGGAGTATTCGGTTGCTGCCTGTTGCCGACAGGCAAGACGGTCTATCTGAGATATTTTAGAGATGGAGCTGGCCAACTCTGGTACATTATCTGGTTCAACCAAAAAGCCTGTTTGACCATCTCGCACAATCTCGGCAGGACCACCACGACGATAGGCAATAATGGGGACACCACAGGCTAAAGCTTCGATCGCCACATTGCCAAAAGCTTCAATCCAGCGGGGAGTCATCAGTAGGGCGCGACATTTTCCTAACTCCTGCTGTAGTTGTTTGGTGTCCAAAAACCCCAGATATTCTATAGGTGCGTCGGGAAAATCATGACAAATCTGATTCCAGTAAGCTTGATCCTGAATTCTGCCCATAATCTTTAAAGTTCTCCCTGTCAGCTTTGCTGCCTCCACAGCATCTTCTAGGGCTTTCTCTGGAGCAATGCGCCCCAACCAAGCAAGACTCTCTCCAGGCTGAGGATTGAATTGATAGAGGGCTAAATTCACCGCACTACCCATGATTTTGCACTGGTGGGCAAAGGAGAAGGTTTCTGCCTGGGATTGAGAATAGACCCCAAAGGTACCAGGATACTGCTCAATAATCTGCTGCATTATGCGATCGCTAGCATTCGTCATCGAACCCATACTAATAAAATGGGCAATAGGAGTGGAAAAAAAAGGCGTGAGATAAAAAGGCAGCCAGTCAAAAGCAAAATTAACCAGCAGATCGTATTGACCTTGGACTTGCCTGCCATAGTCCCACATATTCGCCAAGACTGAATTATCGGGCAAACAGGTGGGAGCAGCCCTACTTTGAGTCTGGACGGGAACTTGTAGATTTCCCTGAATGGCAGTTACCGTCAAATCAGCTAGCCAAGAGCCTTGAGGGGCAACTATTTCTAACTGATGACCACGACTAGACAGTTCTTGAGCTAAATTCTGGACTGTTAACTCTACCCCGCCACCTGCACCAGAACCCAAAGCACCAACTGAAGTAGATAAAAAAAGAATCTTAAACATTAGACCTGTCGGGAAATTAAGAGAAAACGCGATCGCCTAGAATGATTCTGGCATGATCAAACAAACTTCGACGGGAACGTCTTTGGGAAACTGCGGTATCTTAAAAATTGAACAGCATCTTCGAGAGTAGCATTTTCAATTTTTAAACTATGAGCAATCCACCTCTAGACCCAAAACAAGCATTAGAGCAACTTCACTGGCGTTATGCCACCAAAAAATTTAATCCCACACAAAAAATACCTGAAGCAATCTGGACAACCTTAGAGCAGAGTCTTGTCTTGTCTCCATCCTCATTTGGATTACAGCCTTGGAAATTTTTTGTGATTCGCAATCCTGAAATACGCCAACAGCTTTTGGCTCACTCATGGGGACAAACCCCTGTTATTGAAGCTTCCCATTTAGTTGTCTTCGCCACCAAAAATAATCTTGACGATACTGATGTAGATCGTCATATTCAAAGAATGGCAGAAGTACAGCAAACTGCCCCAGAAAATTTAGCAGGATTTGGCAAAGTAGTTAAAGGTTTTCTTCATCAGCCCGCCGATTCCTTTGATGCCAACTATTGGGCAGCCAAACAAGCTTATATTGCTCTGGGATTTTTTATGACCTGTGCCGCCATGCTAGAAATTGACACGTTACCGATGGAAGGATTCATTCCTGCCAAATATGATGAAGTTTTGGGGCTAACCAACCAGGGATATTGCTCTGTTGTCCTCTGTGCTGCGGGATATCGTGCTGATGATGATAAATATGCCACTGGCCCTAAAGTTCGTTTTCCCTCTAATGAAGTAGTTAAGTATGTAGATTAGTTTTAAAGTCACTAAATCAATCTTGAATCAATATTACGGGCAGTTATCGGCTAGCTGCCTTTTTTTATTTACGTTCCGCAATTACGTTTTTTCTTGATGCTAGTTGATTATACTTAATATATAAAGACAAAACATAATAAAACTTAAGTCTAGACGGGAGATCTCCTGAGCTAGCAGACGACAATTATCCTGAGCTACATTCATGCAATCAACTCCAAACTTAGACCAATTTATCCCCGAAGCGTTAACCAAATTTGCTTATCAAGGTTTTCAAGAAAGCAAAAAAGTATTTGGTTTTGTTCACAAACAAATAAGCGATCGCCTGACTAACGCCGTTATTCCAGAACAAACAGGAAAAAGTCAGCCTCTTGCCCCTGAAATCTTGGAAAAACTGCAAGTAAAACTCAAAGGGTTAGAAGAACAAGACTGGCGAGATGCCCAAGCAGGTATTTATCCCAAGAGTCTACTCTTTGATAACCCTTGGTCAGATTTCTTTCGCTACTACCCTGAAGTTTGGCTGGATCAGTTGAAAATCTGGCAGCGCTTGGACAAGAGTGAATTTCACGATTTTGATCAGGCGATCGATCAAGAGGGTTATCCTAGTTACTATCTCCAAAATTTTCACTATCAAACAGATGGCTACTTGAGTGATATGTCTGCTAATCTCTACGATTTGCAGGTAGAAATTCTTTTTAATGGTGCAGCCGATGCCATGCGTCGGCGAATTCTTGCCCCATTGAAGCAGGGACTCCAAACTTTTGCTCATTTACCAGTGGCGCAAGTGAAAGTGCTAGACGTTGCTTGTGGAACTGGTCGTACCTTACGAATGCTGCGGGGAGCTTTACCAAAAGCGTCTTTGTATGGGACAGATTTATCTCCTGCATATCTGCGTAAAGCAAATCAGTTGTTGTCGGCAATAGCTGGAGAATTACCTCAATTACTTCAAGCAAATGGGGAAGAGTTGCCCTATCTGGATAACTATTTTCAAGGAGTTACTTCGGTCTTTTTATTTCATGAATTACCTGCTGCTGCCAGACAAAATGTGATTAACGAAGCCTATCGTGTGCTTCAACCAGGCGGGGTGTTAGTCATTTGTGATTCTATGCAGGCGATCGACTCTCCCGATTTTCAGCCGATGATGAGCAATTTTCCGAAGATTTTTCATGAACCTTACTACAAGCATTACGTAACGGATAATCTTGAAGAACGTCTAACTACCGCAGGATTCATCGATCTCAAGGTGGAAAATTATTTTGTCAGTAAATATTGGACGGCATCTAAACCTATTAAGAACTAACTACTTCTCCTTACCCATGAGGAAAAACTAAGAACTAAAAACTAATTCACCCTAGTCGTGAAATACAATATAGTAATAGTTCATCAGAGGCTAGTGACTAACTACAGTGAACGATCGCTTTAACAAACTGCTTCAACTAAATACTTCGGGACTTGGCTGCTGGGCTAGTATCATCCTGGGAATTTTCCTGGTAACTAGCCTAGGCTTGGGCTGGGTAATTAAAGGCTTCGTCATTTCCATCGCACTACTGTTCGTTACCCCTGTGATCGCTTTTTGGGGATTGCAGTGGTGGTTGAAGCGGAAACTGGTTCAAGCTCAATGTCCTGTCTGTAGTTATGAGTTTACGGGATTTAAACATACAGAATTTAACTGTCCAAGTTGTGGCGAAGCGTTACAAGTAGAAGCAACTGGCTTTAGTCGGATCACTCCGCCTGGAACAATTGATGTCGATGCGATCGAGGTTTCGGTTAAAACAATTGAAGAAAGTAATTAAATAAATAAAAATCAAATTAAATTAATTATCTGTTGAAACATTTAAAGTAAACTTGTGCCGATCTTGAGTGCGATCGCCAACATAAATTTGATAAGAACCCGCTTCCCACACTCCAGAAATTTCTGGTTTTAACCCTGATGATTGATCTCCTAAAACACAAAAACTATCATCAGAATTGGGACCTACTACTAATAAAGTTGGCTGACCTCCCACCGCTTCTACAGTAAAACGCAGATAGTCGATTCTGGTTGCCAAATTCATTTTATAGCTTGGGCTGTCAGGAATAAAACCACAACCTTGGCTATCGGTTGAACCACCAGAAAGTCCCTCTATAGTTTTATTAGCCTGACTTAAGGTTAAGTTCGCCACAAAATCAGTATTTGCTAATCCACTTTCTAGATTGATGAGCAAGATACTTGCAGTCACCAATAAAGTCGCGATCCCGAAGGGTAGGCGGAGCCTAATCGCATCGAATTTCAATAAACCCATGATCCCAGAAACCGAACATTGAGGCATTGTCATGGAAATTACCAAAGAATTAAGTTGCAAATTAGTAATTTATACGTATAAAACCATACTCCAATTATACTAAATCCTTGATTTTTTCCTGATATTACTGTTCCACTTGCTCAATAGTCATATTTGGCGGTTCAATTTGAACTTTAGTGAGGATCAGGTCTAATTCTCTGACAATTTCAGCGCTACAGCGCGATTTAGGACTGCGATCGCTCCAACCATATCCAGGGCGATTTATAGATACACTCCTCTGCAAATTTAGACATTTTCTCTTGATTAAGCTTCAAACTCACCCATGCTTCCGAGGCGAACTGTTAAAAGCTCAACATCTGTAATCGCTTTATGCTCTCCCTGACGAGTATTGGCGGGAGTAATCCAAAAAGTTCCTGCACCATAGCTTTTGTTCCCCGTTTCTATCTTTCCTGACAAAACATAAACATATTCATCACAGGGATGAGTATGAAACGGAATTACCGTCCCTGCTTTCATTCGTAAACGATGAATTGAACCATCTGCTACAGGTGTTGCTAGAGGAAGAATTGCTGTACCTGGGAATTGCGATAAATCAAGCCAAGGTGCATCTAGGGTTTGGACAAATGTTTGATTAGTCATAGTTAGAGCAAGATTTAGAGATCGAAAAGACGCTAAATATTTATGGGGAAATATGTAGACAAACTATGACTTGAGATTGTTCAGCATCTCTCAGCTATACTCGCATTCCATACGAGCGAAGGTAATAGCATCAAAGGAAAAAGCCAACATGATCGGCATCGGAGACAGTAGCAAGACGCTTGCAAATATGGCAACCACACTAACTATCGCCACAGAATAAAGCCATTTTTGCTCATTATTGGTCAAACCCTTTTCGCTTTTTATTAGCCTCATAACTTTCTGGGGAATAGGCTCTGGCATTACGCAGTTGGGAGGAAATGCCCAGTAGTGATTGTAACGTTCCATAAACACGTCTGTCCAACCATTGCGATCGCACCATTCTTGAATCCATTCGTCGTGAAAGTGTTGCATATAAGAAAATTGTAATAAGTGTATAAGTAACTGATTCGCGAAGAAAATTAAACTCTGGTGTAGTAAATTCTTTTAAAATATTAGATAATTTTAAGGCTACCAAAAACATCATTATTTTTAAATAGTTCTCTCTAGGTTCTTAACAAACCTTAAACGTACTTTTGTTTTCCCCTTCTTGATTCAGTCGCTTCAACGGGGGGAACCCCCGCAATGCGGACGCGAAGCTAATCCTTTAGGGCTGAATCGCTTCCTCAATCTTCACAAATCAATGAGTGCCTAGCGCCAGTTAATAATCTATAACTTCAATAGTAAATTAACTTCAAAATACTTAATAACTAGCAAATTTTGTTTCTGTACAGCTAAACTTCAGCTTCATATCCCAAGGATCTGTTGGTAGTTGAATCCCGTAAGCAAAATCAAAGATAATACCGATAGTAGGAATATTTAAAGTGCGATCGCGACTTAATAAACGATCATAAAAACCGCCGCCATAACCCAAACGATATCCTTGATCGTCGCAGGCAACAGTGGGAACTAAGATTAAATCGGCGGAGGCTGGCTCGATCATGGGGGCAGTATCAAGGGGTTCTTGAATGCCATATTTGCCAGTATTTAGTTCTGTTCCAGGTTGCCAGGAATGCCAGACTAAAGACTTGCCAACGCAACGTGGGAAAGCCCAGATTTTATCCAAATTGAACAGTGGAGAAAGGTCTGGTTCTTGGCGAAAACTAAAATAGGCGAATACAGTCTGAGCCTCTTGAAATAGAGGAATGGATTTAAGGCGATCGCTAATCTGGTTACTTTTTGCTTGCCATTCTGCGGGAGATAGTGATTGTCTTTGGTGCAGAATTTCTCGACGCAAGACAGATTTATCCAACTGGGACATAAATTACAGCCTCATTAATTTACATACTTGACTTTTCCCTTTCCCCCTTTCCCTGTCTCAACCAGAAAATTTATTTTGCACGATTACCTAACATGCAATAAGTAGCTAAAATTTCTATACAATTGGCGATCGCTCCTAGATGAGCAATTTCGTAACCGTGGGTATTTTGGGTGGGAAAACTCAGACAAGCCCCCCTAGAAACATGACCAAATTTCATGGCGATAGAAGCATCACTGCCAAAACCATCAATGATCGCTAGCTGTAGGGGAACTTTTGCCTGACTGGCTGCGGTACGAATTTCGGCGTTGAGGATTTCATCGTAAACACCATAGCTATCCTGAGATAATAATACAGGGGCAGCACCAGATTCGATGGGATATTCATCTGCCAGGGGGCAAATTTCTAGAGCGATTAAAGATTCTAAAGCCTGATGGCGAACAAAGTTTTGAGTAAAGTACAGTGCGCCAACCGCCCCCACTTCTTCCTTGGCGGATGCCACTAGATAAATATCCACAGGAGGGTTTTTCAGCCGCTCCCCAAGAGCCAAAAGAATAGCCACGGAAGCCTTGTTATCTAGGGTATAGCTGGCAATATAGTCCTTGAGACGGAAAGGGAGCTTACGGTGTTTTCCCATCACTACCCTAGTTCCAGGACGCACACCAAAAGCCGTTAACTCAGATAAACTACACTTAGTTTCTACCCAGGCATCTTCCCACCGCAAAGGAGTATCAACCTGCTGGGCTTTTTGTGGTGATTCGTGGGAAACATGACGAGAGCCAAAGGAGAGAATACCGCTAATCATTTCCTTGTCGCCTAAAATATCCACCACCCCTTCACCGTATACCCAAGGATACGCACCTCCCAAACGACGCACCTGAAGACAGCCATCATCGTCCATCGACTTAACCATCATGCCGATTTCATCTTTATGAGCCGTAATGGCGATCGCCCTAGTCTGATCTTGCCCAGGAATTTTAGCAATTACGTTCCCCGCCCAATCCTGCCAAACCTCTAGATTAAAAGCCTTAAACTGCGACCGCAAGACCTCATCAATTTCCGTTTCCCAGCCACTAGGAGAGTGACATAAAACTAATTCTTGGATTTTATCGAAAAGGCGATCGTATTCTGTCGCGTCTTTAATGCCGTTGCTTTGCATGATTTAAGGGGAAAAGGGAAAAGCGATGCAGCGCGGTCTTGGGACGGCGGCTTTTGAGTGGGAAG
>JBEANW010000065.1:0-3030 GCA_041165225.1 Cyanobacteriota bacterium
GATTGCCCCTGAGATTGAGTCTAATGAAATTGAACCTAATAATGTGATGCTGGCTGTAGCTCTCAACAAACCCGCCATCAACATTCCTAAGCTAGTTAACGGTTACACTATTGAACAGCCATCCTCTCCCAGAAATCAGATTTAGCGAAGTCACTCAGTCGGATTTTGACTAACTGTAACTAACCTGATTTTCTCGGTTAATAGCGATCTCGCAGGGTAGGTGCGACGCGGAGCTAGTCCTTTAGGGGAGCCTAATCGCCTTTTTGTTAGACTATCTAACAAACTGAGGCATAATTTCCGCTGCGGTAAATAAACCAGTAATTCCCCGCCGATTCAAACCCACTCCCGCCTTGAGATAGCCAAAAGCTGGGCCACAGACATTAGCTGCCATGCTGGTTTCATCCCCCAAAGTAAAAGTATGGGTAGAGATTTTGCCTTCAAAAGTACGGCCTGTAACCTTGACGTTAGTACTTAAGGGTTTTTTGGGGTTGCGAGTGTCTACCACTCCTCCTACGGTAACGCGATCGCGATCGCAAATACCCGCCAGTTCTAACATGATATCGTCGGCATGTTCCATGTTCTCTAGGGAAATAATGCCATTGGTTTGATCTAACAGATCAGCAACTTCCTGGTCACTCATCGCCCTGGCTTTTTCCACATCATATCCAGGCATATGAGCAATATCCTCCCTGATGGTGGCGCGATATGCCTCCCAATTGGCAATTCCTACTCCGAAAGTAATTTTAACACTGTGGATTTCGCTATAGCTTTGCGCGGCGATCGCTGCCGCCGCCGTTAACAACCCAGGAGTTGCCCCACAACCCGTCAGATAGGTAATACCTGCCTGCTCTAAAGCAGATTGTAATTCCAGCAATTGCTCTACGGCGCTGGTTCGTTTTAAAGCATCCACCAACACTCCTTGCCATCCCCCCTGGATAAATTGCCTTGCTACATCCGCCATGAAGGTATTGGGTAAGTTAGGCAGTGCCAGAAAATAACCGTCTACATCAGAATTTTCCACTAAATCTTGAATGCTATTACTACTAAGAACACCACTGTCAACTAAGTATCCGACAGAATCATGGTCGCGATAGGCTGAAATTGTCGCATCTAGATTTAAACCTGCCGAATTGTAAACATAGCCTTTGTGGTCTGCTGCTGCCACTAGGGTCATTTCTTGTTTAGCAGCCAAAATTTTTGCCGCTGCTTGTCCTAAACCACCAAAACCTAAAACACCAACTCTGATTGGATTAGCTGCTTGATTGATCATCATCTCTGACTTTAACTGGAATACATAACAGATTGTATGATCCCAAGCTCATGGCTGAGATTAAATAAAAAGTTGTTTTTACCGCTGATTTGAATTACAAATATCCTCTAAGTATTGTATCTTTTTGTGAACAGGACTTTTGACTATAACACTATCCCCCTTGACTCCTAAGCTAATTTGCGGAAAACTTAGATTGTATAGCAGTAACTAATTCAGCTATTATTAATCTTTAATAAGATTCTCATAGAATTAAAACTCTCTCTCAAAATATGTAGAGAGAGCGCGATATAACAAAAAAAATAACAACTTGGTTTTTTAAGTACCAGGTCGAAAGCTAGGCGATTACGCTCCGCGCGACGCGAAGCTATATGCGAAGGGGTCTCTTTTAGGAGTCCTTTAGGGTAGCCTTCAGATCGCTAATTAAGCAGCAATAAGCAAATAAATGGAAACATTAGAATTCATTATTTATCCCGATGGACGAGTAAAAGAGACGGTTACAGGTATTGTTGGTTCATCTTGCCAAGAAGTAACCGCAGCGATCGAAAAGCAGCTAGGAGAGGTTGTCACTCAAAAACAAACCGCTGATTACTATGCTCAAAACAAAATTCCATTAGCTACTGTTGTAACTCAAAACAGCTATAGCGATTGGTAATTTAAGACAGGCTGCCTGAACACAACAGTTCAAATTAGCATCAAAATCTTCAATTTAGTTTCATAGAGGAAATTTATGTCACATTTCAGCAATATTAAAACTAAAATTCGCAATGTAACCTCTTTAAAAGCAGCCCTCAAAGATCTAAACATAGATTGGAAGGACAGTTCAGGGATAGTCCGAGGCTATCAAGGACAAACCCATCAGGCTGAGGTGGTAATTGAGCAAAACAATAGCTATGATTTCGGATTCTGCTGGAATGGTAGTGAATACGAACTAGTTGCCGATTTGCAATATTGGCAACAACCCTTAACTGTAGATGGTTTTCTCCGCCAGGTAACCCAACGTTACGCTTATCACACTGTAGTCAATGAAACTGCCAATCAAGGATTTGCGATCGCTGAACAAACCAACCATGAGGATGGTTCTATCCGTCTAGTTGTTCAACGCTGGAGTGCGTAATGAATAGTGCTGACTCAAGTCAGCCGAATGGTTTTGAGCCAGAACTAGGTGGCATTTGGCGACAAAAAGGGGTTTTCGTAGATGAAAATATCTGTATTGGTTGCAAACACTGTACTCACGTAGCGACCAATACGTTTTATATCGAGCCTGAATACGGCAGAGCCAGGGTTTTTAATCAAGATGGTGATGTTGAAGAGCTAATTGAAGAAGCAATGGATACCTGTCCCGTAAACTGCATTCATTGGCTGGATTACACTGAATTGAAACAGCTCGAAGAGGCTAGGAAAAATCAGGTAATCCAAAGCCTCGCAATTCCCCCAGAAATGAGGCGATCGCAAATCATCAGAAAAAGCAGATTTGGCAGTTCTTAACTAGACCAAGATGAAATTCGTAAATTATCTATCAGTAGTTAATTTAGGGCTGCTTTTGCACCATATCAATGGAGATTTCTGAGCTATCATTCCAACGCTTGAGTTCATTGTTTTCTGCCAGAAAGCCTCGTAACTGCTGACGATAAGCTGTTCGATAATCCTCAAACTGAAGATTATCCACCCGAATCCCAAAATTACCCTCTGTTTCTCCCTGCAAAACCTTAGCAATACGATCATTAATTCCCACTGAATAATGACTGCCATCAAAAGTGTTA
>JBEANW010000066.1:0-5104 GCA_041165225.1 Cyanobacteriota bacterium
ATTTTGCGAAATTAGCGTTACCATGCCTGTGTCGTGAGGACGAGGAGATAATTCCGAAAAGATTACTTCATCTTGGGTAATGAAGAACTCAACACCAAAAATTCCCGCTCCACCCAGAGCATCGGTAACTTTAGTAGCGATCGCTTCTGCCTCTTGTAGTTTCTCCTTGGAAATCCCCGCAGGTTGCCAAGATTCTTGATAATCCCCTCGCTCCTGACGATGACCGATGGGGGGACAAAAAATCGTCGGGGCATGCCACTGTTTAACGGTCATGAGAGTAATTTCGATCTCAAAATTGATCAACTCTTCGACAATAATTTTCTGAGTATCCCCTCTAGCTCCTGCGATCGCATTTGACCAAGCCTGCTCTACTTCTGAAGCTGAATTTACTACCGATTGACCCTTGCCAGAAGAAGACATTACGGGTTTAACTACATTCGGAAAACCGATTTCCGCTGACCCCTGAATCAATTCTTCTAGGCTATTGGCGTAGGTATACCTAGCAGTCCGAATACCCAGTTGTTTCGAGGCTAGTTCTCGAATGCGATCGCGATTCATAGTGTAGTTAGTGGCTGATGCGGTGGGAATAACCGTGATGCCTCTCTGTTCAAATTCTGCTAGCTTTTCGGTGCGAATCGCTTCAATTTCTGGCACGATGAAGTTTGGTTGATGTTTCTGCACTACCTGCTCCAATTCGTCACCATTGAGCATCGAAATCACCTCAGAGGCATCAGCAACTTGCATGGCGGGAGCCTTGGCATAACTATCAATCGCAATGACAAAATTGCCTAAACGTTGGGCGGCAATGACAAATTCTTTTCCTAGCTCTCCTGCCCCCAAAAGCATTATTTTTTGAGGTAGTTGCAGATTTTTCATGGTCATGAGGCGATCGCTATCAGTTTAAAACATCAACCCAAATTGTAAAGCTATCTCGACCATTCCTCGGTAGGAACTAGCCATATTTGAGCAAATATTAAGGGACTCTTCAGATTTTGCGATCGCTCTTTGAGGTAAAAACTTGATTACCTAAAAAATCTTAAAACTAGGGCGGACGATGGGACTTGAACCCACGAATGGTGGTACCACAAACCACTGCCTTAACCACTTGGCTACGCCCGCCACGTATATTCCTCAGTTAGTATAGCACCATTAGTTGGCAGTTAGCGCCGATCGTTTAAAATTAAAATCAATCAAAGCACCTTTGAACTACATGGTATTTAAAAAAATCGGGACGGTGGGAATAATCCTTGGGGGAATAGCGGCGATCGCCATGGCAACCAACCCAGGGGAAGCAGGATATCGGAAATATGCTAGTGGAAAGATTAAGACCGAACTAAAAGATAAGATCTGTACTCAGGTGGCTGAAGATCTAGGAGTGTGGTTAGAGGGTCAATGTCATATTTTGATTAGCGCGGCTAGTCCTTATTTAGCAGAAGTAATTGGTCAACAGACCCAGCGACAAAACTTTTATCTTTTTAGTATTTATCAAGGGGATCTGTCTCTCCCCGAGCCACTGCCCAAATATCATGTAGCGACCATTGGTATATTTGGCAACTACCATACTTATCAAGCCAAAAAACTGTAATTAGCTGTTAGCTATTAACTGCAAGCTAAGAACTTGCAATTTGAAAAAAAACTCTCCCTCGCGCTAGCATAATTGTTTAATTTTTTATAATTCCAGTGACAGCTAATGACAGATAAATTAATTAGAGCCGTGGCAGCCGATGGCGGAATCAGGGCAGTGGGGGTAATTACCACGAACCTAACCGAAGAAGCGAGGCAGAGGCATAAGCTCTCTTACGTTGCCACCGCAGCCTTGGGGAGATCTATGGCATCAGGATTGTTATTAGTTTCTAGCATGAAAAAGGAAGGTTCTAGGGTTAACATTCACGTCAAAGGAGACGGTCCCCTCGGAACAGTCTTAGCTGATGCAGGATTAGATGGTAGGGTAAGAGGCTACGTACAGCATCCCCAGGTTGAACTGCCACCCAATGATCGGGGTAAACTGGATGTGGGGAGAGCAGTAGGTCACAATGGCTATCTACATGTAGTTCGGGATGTGGGTTATGGACAGCCCTATTCCAGCACCGTTAGTTTAGTTTCTGGTGAAGTGGGAGAAGATGTTGCCAGCTACTTAGTAACTTCAGAACAAACCCCCTCCGCCCTCCTAGTTGGAGTGTTTGTCGGCGATATGGGTGTTACCGCAGCAGGGGGAATCTTGCTTCAAGTTATGCCCAAGGCAGCTAGAGATGAATCATTGGTGGAGCTATTGGAATCTCGTGTAGCCCAATTATCTGGATTCACGCCGTTATTGCAGGCAGGAAAAAGTCTAGAAGAAATGATGAGAGGACTATTGGGGGATTTAGATTTATTTATTTTTCCTGAGTCTCATCCTGTCAGTTTCCATTGTGGTTGTTCTTGGCAACGGGTTTTGGGCGCACTCAAAATGCTGGGAACAGCGGAGCTACAGGACATGATCGAAAAGGATGAAGGTGCAGAAGCCATTTGCCAGTTCTGTGGAGAAGTGTATCAAGCTAATGAAGCTCAATTAACTGAGCTAATCGTCGATTTGCAAAGAGAGTAAAAGTAAATCAAAGAGGTGGGGATTTAGCAAAATTACTCTTACAATCAGTTGGTCATCTTAAAAGTTAATCATTCGGATTTGGGTGTAAAAAGTTGTAATGATTCAATCAATTGGTTCTAGGGCTAAAACCCAAGAGTTTGAGATCTGTCCTTAAACGAAACTTTATTGACTTGATACATTCACGATATATACTCAACAAAATCAGATGATAAGATGAGTTACAATTTAACCCTTCGGGGGGCTAAATCGAAAGAGCAAAAGTTACTGGCATCACATTCAGATAATTTATGGCGATAAATCAAGAACCACAAAACTCTGGCTCAGATGCAACAGACAAAGACTCAGAGAATAAAAACTTCGAGGATAAAAACTCCGAGGATAAAAACTCCGAGGCCAAAGTAAACGGTAAAAATAGTAAACAACTGCCTAGACCAGACCTAAAATCTGATCTACCAGATTTCTCAGAGAATGTTTTGATGCCAGTGACTCCTCAAACACCCTTTCCTAAAACTCGTCAAGCAAAAGTTACTCAAGTCCAGCCTCCAAAAAGACCGTTTTGGCAGATCTGGCAACTCTGGGGTATTCTCCTCGTGCTATGCTCTGGAGTCATCGGCTATAGTGCAACTTCTATGCTGCTGAAGCTGCCTAAAACCCAAAACTGCAACAAAGTTTTTTGGCCTTTTGCTTCGGCATCCGTGCGTCTTTACTGCGCCCAAACTGCTGCTGAGGACAAGGAACTCGAAGGTTTATTGTCAGCGATCAAATTAGTGGCAGGTTTACCCGCTGATCATCCCCTCAGACCAGAAATCGATCGCAATATCGATCGCTGGGCAACTTCAATTCTTGAATTGGGAGAAGCCCAGTTTCAGTCAGGAAAGCTAGATACAGCGATCGCTACTGCCAGAAGAATTCCTGAAAATGTCTCGGCGCAAAAGTTGGTTGATGACAAAATTGGTCGCTGGAAATCGATTTGGGCAAAAGGAGAAGAAACTTATCAACAGGTAGAGAAAAAGCTCCGCGAAGCCGATTGGAACGGCGCATTTACCTGGGCAGTTCGGCTGACGGATAGCTCTAATGAATATTGGGCAACTACTAAGTATGAAGAGAGCATCAATAATATCAACATTGCCCAAGAAGAAAACGCTAGCATCACTAAAGCGCAAACTCAAATTTCTAGTGGCAAAATTGATGACCTGCTTTTAGCGATCGATAAAGCCGATGATATTAAGGAAAATAGCTATGCCTATGAACAAGCTCAAGAGGTTATAGCTCAAGCTAAAGACAAGCTAGTGGCGATTGTTGAGCAATTGATTGACGAACAAGAATGGCGAGATCTGCTTCAGGTAACCAGTCGTATTCCTCGCAGCTTAAAATTAGAGAAAAGTAACCGAGATTGGCAGATTTTAGCTAATGCAGGCTCTAGTGCTAAATTGGATACGGTATTTGGCATGGAAGAAGCCATTGAAGAAATTAAGCAATTAGACAAGAAAAGTAAATACTATAACTTGGGTCAAACTCTCAAAAGTCGTTGGAAGCTAGAAATTCAAGATATTGGTCATCTCTCAAAAGCGAAAGATCTAGTTAGAGCAGGGACAATTCCCAACTTGAATGAAGCGATCGCCGAGGTGGAATTGATTCCTAGTGGCAACCCTCGTTATAACGATGCTCGTAAAGCGATCGCCGATTGGCGAGGACAAATCCAGACCATTGAAGACCAACCAGTCTTGAGCCGAGCCAGGGAACTATCCTATGGTAATGATGTTGGTGCTTGGCGCAGAGCGATCGCCGAAGCTAACTTAATCAGCAGCAGTAGCCCTCTATACGATGAAGCGCAAGAAGATGTTAGATCTTGGTATACCAATATTCAGCGAGTCGAGGATCAACCCATTCTAGAAGAAGCGGAATCTTTTGCTAGTGCGAATAATTATCCCGCAGCTATTTCCTCCGCCAAGAGAATTAGTTCTGGTCGGGCTTTATACTCCGAAGCTCGGAATAAAATTGCTCTTTGGCAACGGGAAATAGATGGACAAAGATATCTACGAGAAGCGACAGATTTAGCTAGTCAAGGTACTCCAGAAGCCCTCGCTAGGGCGGTGAGAACTGCAAGACAAGCTTCTGAGAATAGCTCAGTGCGTTTCCAGGTAGTGCAGAGTATCAACGAATGGTCGGATCAAATTTTGGCGATCGCCCAACAAACTTCCTATGATTCCCTTGAGCGGGCGATCGCGATCGCCCGACAAGTTCCTTCTGGTACGACAAGTTATATTCCTGCCCAAAAAGAAATTAAAGTCTGGCAAATTAGACTTAATCCCCCGCAACCAGAAGCAATTCCTCCTACCTTTAAGTTGGACAAGCTCAGAAAAGACCAGGAGGAGGATAATTAACTGATGTTACTCACCCGTTGAATTGCGGGGAAAGGGGAAAAGGGAAAGGGGAAAGGGGAAAAGGGAAAGGGGAAAGGAATTATTTTCTCAAACCGATACCTACTCCTTCGCGGCGTACTCGCAGGTCATAGTAGAC
>JBEANW010000067.1:0-3435 GCA_041165225.1 Cyanobacteriota bacterium
ACCCAAAGTATCAACCTGTAGAATTACCCTCGATAGCTGTAGAAAGGTTTCAAAAATTATCAGCCGACTTGCAATCTAAATACCTCGCCCAGATGTTACAGGGTTTCCTCTACGGTATTTACTACAATGGCTCCCTTAAAAAAGCCTTAGCCCTAGATAACGATCTAACAAAATCTCACCTCTATCAAGATTTAGAAAACAATACTTTTCTGGGAGTAGATTTAGACTTTTACGACAGGCTGCATCAAAGTAATCAAGGTCAAGGTTGTTTTGATCCTGGTTGGCAGATAATCGCCTCTGAAACCGAAAATGAAACAGAGGATGTCTTAGTTGTTACCAAAGGAGGTTTAACCCTTCACGCTAATGTAGAAACTCACCTGTCTCCAGAAGCTAAAAACGCGACTATCGGCGATCTAGTCGCAATTCGACTGCCTAAAAATCGGGTTCAAAATGGATTTTATATGGCCGTAGGAAATACAGGTGCGCGGCAAACTAGGGAGCAAGAACGAAAAGATGTCACGGTACGCATTTATTTCAATCTTACTGCCGAAGGTGCGATCGCGATCATGACCAGTTTAACCACCCAACTCAACACCTTAGCTATCCCCTTTTCTTTCAAAGCTCTTTACAACTCTGCCGATTACGACAGACATGATTCGGCAGTACTTTATTTCGACAGTCAACATTATGAGGTAGTTAAACAAGTTTTAGAAACGGTTTATAGTCAACACCAAGACCATTTTCAGCCTGAAATTCCTTTATTTACCAAGCAGTTAGCACCAGGATTAGCTTTAGCAGAAGAACCAGATCATAAGTTCTCTAGTAAGGACAGCTTTGGTACTAATCGCTGTCAAATCATTGCCAATGGCTTACTAGCTGCCAACCAGTCAGAAAATAATACCCCAGAAACTCGCCTAAATGCGATCGCCAAAGAGTTCGACTCCCTGGGAATTGAACTAGAGCATTGTTACCTCAACGCCAACTCGGAAGATATTTATACTCCTTTAAACCTATGAAATTAACCGAATTAAAGCCAATAGTTACAAGTCAGCCAAAAAGCCCAGTTATTTATCCAGTCAAACAACCAGAATCCGATCTACAGTTTTACCGTAAGTTAGGGCGCACTGATCTAACCGTCAGTTGTTTAGGATTGGGTGGTGGCGGACATATTTCGAGTGAAGACACTCTATATGCTTTTGATCGTGGTGTTAACTACTTTTTCTATTCCAGCGACCTACATCACTATCTATATAGCTCAATGGGCCCAGCCTTACGTCAACTTTGTGGACGGGGTTCATCCCATAGAGAGAAAACAGTCTTGGCAACTGTAACCTACATGGTTAAAAACCCCGAAGCCGTTTTGGCATCTCTATTAGATCAGTTTGTCGATCTAAAAATGGATTATATCGATGTCTTCTTCTGGGGTTGGGTTGATGCCGATAATGAGACGCATTTTAATAAATGCATGGCTGCATCTGATGACCTTCGAGGCCCAAACTCCGTTTATCAGCGAACTGTCGAAAGAATGTTCGAGACTTCTGAAAAGATGAAGCAGATGGGTATTGTTCGCTATATTGGGGCTTCTTTCCACAGCCACGAACTTGCCAGTCAATGGGTAAATAGCCCTTTATTAGATGTGGTCATGGTGCGTCATAACGTCGCTCACCGCACTGCACAGGAGCAAGTTTTTGCTCACCTCGACCCCCAAGACCCCCAAAGACCAGGAGTTGTTACTTTTAAATCCGCAGGAATGCGCGGTCATCTTTGGGAACCACCACCACTATTACCATCTGGATGTTGGCGACCTTCTGTACCCGATTTATATCGCTACTCCCTCTGTCAAAACAGTGTTGATGTTGCCTTGGCGGGCTGGACTAACCGAGATCAGATTGATCAAGCGATCGCAGGAATGGAAAAAGGCAGACTTACCGCCGAAGAACTAGACTATCTCGATCTTTACGGCGATTTACACCGTAATCGTTACAAAAAAGATGAGATTCCCCGCGATCACCTTATTTATCGGCAATAGAAGCGTTTCTGTAAGGGCGTTTCTGTAAGGGCGTTTCTGTAAGGGCGTTTCGCGAAACGCCCCTACCAATTCACTATATTAATTACTCACCATGACTAACAACACGATCCAAATTCAAGACCAAATTCAAGAAACTGACACCGAGTTACTATTTCCTAAGATATCGACTGCTAATGATGCAGAAATTGTCGATTATTTGCGTCATTCCGCTAAATTTGCCGAGATAGCCGCTTCAGCCGAAGAAGAAGCTTTGATCGTTAAACTGTGCCAACATTTCGGGGTTGAACTCAACGAAACAGAATGGCAAGAAGAAGGAGATGTTTTCCGTTTGAAACATAAATTGCTAGGAGTAAAAGAGACTACTGACTGGCTAGAACAACAACGAATTACTTTAGAAGATTGGTCTGAAGGGATTAAGCTGAGGCTACTAACTAAGAAATTAAAAGAATATTTATTCGGGGCTAATGTCGATCTGCACTATATTGCCAACCGAGATCAATATCAACAAGTTGCTCTATCACAAATTTTGGTTCTCGATCGCGAAACTGCCACAACCATCAAGGGATCTCTTTTAGCAGATCCAACCTCTTTTTGTGCTTTAGCTTTGGAACATTCCCAAGGCAAACAATCTCATACTAATGGCGGCTTTCTCGGTGTCCTCTACGTATCTCAACTAGCCCCAGAAATTGGTCAAGCAATCGCCAAAATGCCTCCAGGAGCAATTATTGGCCCTGTCCAAACAAAGCTTGGTTATCACTTACTCAGAGTGGAGAAGTGGTTTCCTTCAGTAATGAGCGAATCTGTCAGAGAAGAAATCTTTAATACTCTTTGGCAGCTTTGGCTCAGAGAACAACACAACTAACAATTAACAATCTAAATAATTTGAGGAAACAATTACTATGGCTACACTTAAAATATCGGAACTAAATCCTGCTGGAGCCGAACTATTTCAAGATTCAGAGAACTTTTTAGAGGAATTGAGCGATCGCGAACTAGGTCTTGTGGTCGGAGGAGTGGACATAAATTCTGTAGTCACTCAAAACAGTGCGTCCGTTGGTACTATCCAAACTGCTACTATTGTGGGAATTTCTCAAACTAATGTGAGTGTTTATATTTCCAATGTCAATGCCTCCAATGTTAACATCAACGTTAACGCTACTCTCTAAAGCTCAGATAGTTTACCTTAAAATCATCAGTTTTTTAGACTTCGATTACTCAGATGACAGTGCAATTTGTTCAGTCATTCTGAGTTTTTTTGATTCAATTCGGCTAAACTTTACTGTTAAAAGCAAGTGGAGTCTTTAAATCCAAGTTAATTTTAATCTCTAGTTTTTCGGTTTGTTGTTTTAACCATTGAGAGAATAAATCTCCCATAATTTGTTTCCTAATTTGCTCGTCTAATTTTG
>JBEANW010000068.1:0-9661 GCA_041165225.1 Cyanobacteriota bacterium
TATTGACGTAGAGCCTGGTCAAAGTGTTAATGCTGGTGATTTTGGCAAGAAAATATCCTCTTTTGAAGCTATCTAGTATAGTGCGACTACGTAAATATACAAATGCGATCGCATTCTAAAAACTGAAAATGCGATCGCCTAGCGTAGACGAAATCTAATTTCATGAATAACATGCTATGAATCACCAAAAATTAATTGCCAGTATTAAGTAGATCAATAAAGCGATCGCGATTCTAATCTAATTTTAAAAAGTATTTATCAATCAACGAATTTAGACAATCAGTCAGATTGAAATTTAAGTCGCCTTGTTATTCTACTAGATAAAATAAGATATATTAAATAAATTCATACAATTACTCAATAGCTTTTAACTTCTAAACCTGATATTTAAGCAAGGCTCTTTTTTACAAGAGTCTTTTTTATTTGATGATTTTTATTTTTCACTATGACTTTAGTTGTAGAAAACTTACTCGACAAACAACTTAAGTATTAGAGAGTTTGTATTCATTTCGTTTATAGAGATTCGAGACTTTTGTGGGATGTTTTATTTAGTTCTAAATTTTATTATGAAGATAGTTAAAAACTAAAGCAAAAGTTGATTGGCTAACTACTAATTATTTTATCAACTCTTGCCTGGTAGATAACTAAAATCAACTTAAATTATTAGGAGCAATACAATGACTAAGATCAATGACCAATTCCAATCTCTCTTGAACATCGAAGCTGTGGAAGATATTTCCCTTGAATCTGCTGCTAGCTATTCTGGCGGAATTCGAGTTTACACTGATGCCAATTTCGGTGGCTTTGTAAGGACGGCTAAAGGTGTCTCTGACTTGACCCAAGTGGAAGGTGGTTTTTTTAACGACAAAATCTCTTCGATTAAGAATGACACTGATAAAAGATGGGCTTTCTATACAGACGCTGGTTACAATGGCGATCGCTTTTCTTTGGAGCCAGGACAGACGACCACATTTGTTGGCACGAGGTTTAATGATTCCATCTCTTCTTATCGGAGTGAACCCGACGGTATTACCTTGAAGGCATGAGAGCTATGTGGCTTTGTAAGGACTGCTAAAAGTGTCTCTGACTTGACCCAAGTGGAAAGTGGTTTTTTTAACGACAAAATCTCTTCGATTAAGAATGACACCGATAAAAGATGGGCTTTCTATAAGGAGGCTGGTTACAGTGGCGATCGCTTTATTTTGGAGCCAGGAGAGTCGTTCGCATTTGTTGGCGATAGGGTTAATGATTCCATCTCTTCTTATCGGAGTGAAGTTAACGGTTCTGCACAGCCACTTTAATAATAAGACCTCCTTCTCGAATGCCTCCTCTAATCGAGGAGGTACTCCCTAATGGAAGCTTAATTTCAATCAAATAAAGACGCATTAAAGAAACGAAGCACAACCCAATCAAAGTTTCCTTCGATTCGTGCGTTAGGTAACCACAAACTAATAAAAAACACAGGAGAAAAATAATGAACAAATCAAACAATGACAATATCAAAGAAGGAAAAACTCAACTGACCAACAACGCCAGTCGGCTTGCCGAGCAGGATTTGGAGCATATATCTGAGCTTAGTGAGCAGGATTGGGAGGGGGTGAGTGGTGGAGTGTGGCCTCTGCTCGCGTTGGCCGCTGGCAGAATTATTGTCCCAGCCGTGGGAGGTTTTATCGCCAAGGAGGTCTTAAAAAACGAAGGATCTGAATTTGTTGAGAATATTGAAGTAGATTCATTGCAGGGATTTGGGGGAGGTGGGGATATTCTACTTTGACGACCTCATTGACCTCACCTCTAATTTATTAAAGCACAATGATAATTGTTCGGTTGCAAATCTAACCGAGATTGAAAAGAAAAATGAACCCTAGCCGAAATAATCAAACGCAAATCAATCTACCCCTAAGTATTGCACCGATGATGGATCGCACCGATCGCCATTATCGTTACTTGATGCGGCAAATTACTCGACGCACTCTGCTATATACCGAGATGATTACTGCTCAGGCAATTCTACACGGCGATCGCCCTAAGCTACTAGACTTTTCTACGGTCGAAAAACCATTGGTGTTGCAGATCGGAGGAGATAATCCCACTTTACTGGCAGAATGTGCCAAAATTGGCGAAGATTGGGGCTATGATGCCATTAATCTCAATATTGGTTGTCCTAGTCCGAGGGTGCAAAATGGCAACTTTGGGGCTTGTTTAATGACTCAACCAGAATTAGTTGCTCAAGCAGTAGCAGCAATGTCCCAGGCGGTGAAAATTCCTGTGACGGTTAAACATCGTATTGGGGTAGATGAATGCGATCGCTATGAAGACATGGTTAACTTTGTACGAATTGTGTCAGAGGCGGGCTGTACTAACTTTAGCGTCCATGCTCGTAAGGCTTGGCTCCAGGGCTTAAGTCCCAAGGAAAACCGTGACATTCCTCCATTGCGATACGAAGATGTCCATCGTCTTAAACAAGATTTTCCTCATCTCTTGATCGAAATTAACGGTGGGATTACTACCATTGAGCAAACTCAGGCTCATTTACAATCTGTAGATGGGGTAATGATTGGGCGTGCTGCTTACGATCGCCCTTATCTTTTTGCTACGGTAGATCGCGATATTTTTGGCGAAGATACGATCCCGAAATCTCGACCAGAAATTGTGGAAGCGATGTTGCCATACATTGATTATTGCCTTGGTAAAGGAACAAGACTCAATTCCATTACTCGTCACATGTTACAGCTATTTGCCCAGCAGCCAGGGACAAAAGCCTGGAAGCGCTATCTCACTGAAAATGCTTGCTTGTCGGGGGCAGATTCTTTAGTTGTTAGCGGTGCATTAGGGAAAGTTTATCGGTAGATAATGAAAAGTATTTTGGTGATCATCCCACAGCGCCAAAACAAAAATGAATTAAAAAAATGAATTAAGTCATTTTCTCAGCTTGAAAAAATTGCTCAGAATTGCCATAATAATAGTACGTACCCTAAGTATTTTTTATGCCTGTCAAAATTACTGGTTTTATTCTCAGTCAGCAAGTTTTAGCCCCTCATAGTATGGGCTATCGCATTAAATTGCTATCTCAACTGATGGCTCGTGATTTTCAAGAGCGATTAGAGCCGTGGGGTTTAACTCCATTTCACTGGGTAGTCTTGTGCTGCCTTTGGTCAGAAGATGGTTTAGCCACCTCCTCTATTGGGGAAAAGCTCAAGCAGGTAGGGGGAACTTTGACAGGGGTTTTAGATCGCATGGAAGAAAGAGGTCTAATTCGTCGCGAACGCGATCGCCAAGATCGACGAATGGTGAGAATTTGGCTTACCGATACTGGTAAAGAACTGGAAACAGTTTTGCCGCCAATTGCCCTGGAATTGTATGAACGAGTCATGACAGGGTTTTCAGTTGAAGAACAACAACAACTTTCGCAATTACTTGATCGGGCGATCGCAAATTTAGACTAAAGACTCAGATTTAGGTAGTCGCTTTTAATCCACCTTAAGAAAGATGCACTTTTAGTCATAGCTTTATAGAACTAAATAGTACGCATACTAAATAAAAGTCCACTTAGTAATTACCACCAATCAAGCAGACATTAGATTTATTTTAAGAAACTAAGCCCATGAAAACTTTAGACGATAAATCGTTAGATCGAGATAGAACTAGAGGTACAGTCGTTATCCCACAACGAGAAATACCGACATCAGAACCAAGAATACCTCAACCTCCCAAAAAAGCTGGTAAAAAAATCCCCAAAGGATTAATTTTGTCAGTACTAGGAGTTGGTGCGATCGCCTCAAGCGTATTTGGCTATCGTTGGTGGCACTATGCCAATACTCATGAAAGTACAGACGATGCTTATGTATCAGGTCACGTACATCAGATCAGTAGCCGTATTCCTGGAACGGTAACGGAAGTAGAAGTCAACGATAACCAGCAGGTAAAATCGGGTGAATTACTTGTCAAACTAGACCCTAGGGACTTAAAAGTGGCAGTGTCCAAAGTAGAAGCAGCTTTATTAACTGCCCAAAGTCAAGCCCAAGCAGCTCAAGCAAATATTACCTTAGCCTCAGAAACCACTCAGGCTAAATCAGATCAAGCACAAGGAAATATCAGCGATGCCAATGCTAACATTGCCAATGCTCAAGCTGCGGTATCGGGAGCTAAAGCAGGTATTGCTTCGGCAGAAGCTCAAGTAGCCCAAGCTAATGCCAATCTAAACAAAGCTCAACAAGATTACAATCGCTATTCCACTCTTTATCAACAAGGAGCAGTTAACCGTCAGCAATTAGATAATGCTCAAGCAGCCTATCAAGTAGCCCAAGCGGAAAAAAATGCCGCCGACCAAGGAGTACAACAAGCTCAATCTCAGTTGGAACAGGCTCAACAGGGTGTAAATAGTGCTAACGCTAAACTTGCTGCCACTAAAAGCGAACTAAGACAGGTATCGGCTAGCGGACAACAAACTGAAGCCAACCGTGCCAGCTATGCTGCTGCTCAAGCGGAAGTTGTTCAAGCTCAAGCTGCTCTTGATGATGCCCGTCAACAATTTTCTTATACCAATATTACCGCGCCAACTGGGGGAAAAGTTGGCAGTAAGTCGGTAGAGGTAGGACAAAGACTACAGCCTGGAACCCCCTTGATGGCAGTTGTTGGTAACGATTATTGGGTTACGGCTAATTTTAAAGAAACTCAACTGGGAGAAATTAAGCCAGGGGAAACAGTCGAAGTTAAGATCGACGCTTTTGATAATCATCCTTTTATCGGCAAAGTTAACAGTATTTCTCCTGCTTCGGGAGCTGAATTTGCTTTGTTGCCCCCCGATAATGCGACAGGCAACTTTACCAAAATAGTGCAGCGTATTCCTGTCAAAATCGTTCTTGATCCTCAGAGTGTTAAAGGATATGAATCGCTGATCACTCCAGGGATGTCTGCCGTCGTGAGCGTATCAACACAAAATGACTCTAATTAATTAGAACATGTCTTCTATAACTACTCTCAAACAACAACCAAACGATACAGTTGACCTGAAAACTTGGATTGGTGTCATCGGTGCCATGTTGGGTGCGTTTATGGCGGTGCTAGATATTCAGATTACCAATTCATCACTACAAGAAATTCAGGCAGCATTAGGAGCAACTCTAGAAGAAGGTTCCTGGATTTCTACCGCTTACCTAATTGCCGAAATTGTGGTCATTCCCATTTCAGGGTGGCTATCACAAGTTTTTTCGTTGCGTCGCTATCTTTTGTTCAACGTTGCTTTGTTTATTTTCTTTTCCGTCTGTTGCGCCCAGTCATCAAATTTGGGGATGATGATTGCTTTTCGTGCCTGTCAAGGATTTACGGGGGGGGTTTTAATTCCGCTGGCACTAACTATCGTTTTGACTTTTTTACCCCAGTCCAAACAGCCTGTGGGCATGGCTTTATTTGCTATTACGGCTACCTTTGCTCCTTCTGTTGGCCCCACGATTGGGGGGTGGCTGACGGATAATATTGGTTGGGAGTTTAACTTTTATCTCAATCTAATTCCTGGCTTAATTATGCTAGGGGCGATCGCCTATGCAATTCCCCCTAAACCAATGCAGCTTAATTTACTCAAGAGGGGCGACTGGGGCGGCATTCTGAGTATGGCGATCGGTTTAGGTTCTTTAGAAGTATTTTTGGAAGAAGGTAATCGTAAAGATTGGTTTGGTTCAGAGTTAATTACTCGTTGCGCTATCTTTGCCGTTATTTTTATCGCTATTTTCTTGTGGCTAGAATTAACTCGTCGTCAACCTTTTATCAATCTGCGTTTATTACTGCGACGTAATTTTGGTATCGGCAGCATAGCGGGACTGGCTTTGGGTTTGGGCTTGTATGGTTCGATTTATATTTTGCCTCTATATTTAGCTCAGATTCAAGACTATACGGCAATGCAAATTGGGGAGGTAATTATGTGGTCGGGTTTGCCACAGCTAGTATTAATTCCTTTAGTCCCCAAACTAATGGAGCGTTTTGACATACGCTTTTTGGCGGCACTTGGGTTTAGTATCTTTGCAGTGAGCTGCTTTATGAACTCGACCATGACCAGTCAAACAGATATTACCCAATTGCGCTGGTCACAATTAGTTCGGGCATTTGGTCAACCGCTGATGATCGTTCCCCTCACTACTATTGCTACGGGCAATATTGAGGCAGAACAGGCTGGTTCGGCTTCTGGCTTATTTAATATGATGCGAAATCTGGGTGGCTCGATGGGTATTGCAGCTTTATCAACTTTACTATCCCGCCGAGAACAGTTTCATTCTAGTCGCATCGGCGAAGCGGTTTCTTTGTATAATCCAGAAACTCAACAAAGACTTGATAGCTTAATACAAACCTTTATTAGTCGGGGTAGCGATGCGGTGACGGCAAATGAACAGGCGATCGCAGCAATTGATCAGGTTATCCGTCGCGAGGCTAACATTATGGCTTACAACGATTGTTTTTACCTTATGGGTTTTGCTATTTTGTTCTGTGGTTTAGCTCTAATTTTCTGTAAAAAAGTTAAGGCTGGTAGTAATACTGCTGCACATTAATTTTAGTGACTAGGGCGAAGCCCATTTATTCACCAGCCTGATACTCTACTAATTGCCAATACTGCTCGTCTCCAGGAAATTTAGCAATGACAGCGGTTTTACCTGATTTGATCTCAACACTACCAGCAAAATAATTGCCATATCCATTCAGGGGTGTCCACTGCTTGGTTTCTGTATCAACTACCTGAACATCAAGGGCTTCAGGGACAACTAAATTAAAATAGGTAGACCAATTGGGTTGTAAATCTGCTGATAAAGGTTCGATGAGACTTACCTGATGTTCATAGAAATGACCATAGACTTTGGGTAATTGAGCTGTCGCATTAGTCCCTTGGATCTGATACTTAATTACTTCTCCATATTGGTCTGGGTCATCTTTTTGTTTGGCAAAAATAGTCAAGTCATAAGTACCAACATTAGGGGTTGCGACACTAACAATGATGTTTTCTCCCTGGCGATTGACTAAGACTGAACTATCGGCTAATTTTTGATTATTTTGCTTGAGTTCGGCGATCGCAATTACCTCTTGAGGGGCTTTAACTTGGATATCAAGGCGGTTGGCGGTAGTAATTTGATAGTTGCTATGACTGACGATGGCTAATCCTAGGTTATAAAAGCGGGAGGAAATATTAGGTAAATTGTCAAATTCTGCTCTGGTAGAAGTTTGGGCTAAAAGTTGCCAGCCTTGATCCTCTGGATAATGGTTGTTCAGAAATTGCTGGGGAGAAGTGGCAAAATAATAAGGATTGTACTCAAAAGCAAACTGATCATTCTGAACTGCTCCTGCACCGAAGGTTGCATCGAGTAAATACCAAGCACCATCTATACGCACACTGTTCCAAGCGTGATTAGTATCCTTAAATCTGACATCATTGGTGGGGGTTGCCCCCTTAGCATAGCCCACGACAATAGCTGACTCTAAATCCATTGCTTCTGCTAGGGCTTGATAAAGATTGCTATAGCCTGAACAAATAGTGGTGCGATCGCGTAATACTTGATCGGGGTCAACATTGGGATAGCTGTTGTTCTCAATGGCATTATGAAAAGCGACTAAATCATAACTAATATGTTGGGTAATCCAAGCGTAAATAATTCTCGCCTTGTCTGCTTCGGTGGGGGCATTTTTGGCTAATAGAGTGGCTAATTCTGGGATAGATGAACCCGAATAATTTAATTGTTGCCCCAGGCGATCGATCTGGGAGAAATCATGCTGCCCTAGATATTCTGGATCTCCAAACTGAATCGGTTGGTATTTATGACTGGCAAAAACATCGGCGGATAGAGAGATGAGTTGCTGCTGTTCAAAAGAGCTAACTACTCGATATACATTGCCAATGGTTACGATCAGTGTAACTCCCAAAACAACACCGAGCAAGCCACGGCTACGATTATTGCTTGGTTTGCGATTTGGTTTTAGCCTGAAACTACCTTTAGTAGTCATAAAAATACGTTTTATCCCGATAAAACTGGTGATTTCTCAAGATAATTGCCAGGAAGGCTCTACCGAAACAATTTCAATTACATCCAGGTGTGAGATTCATCACAAGAACAAACTCTATGACACTGCTTATCTTATGAATAGAGAGAATACTGATCAAGTAATCCATTGCCAATTCCCCCTGCATGGACAAGCAATTTTAGCGATCTTTAATGAAGCGATCGCCACTTCTACCGCCCTCTATGAATATCAACCTAGAACCCTTGCCACTATTGAAACTTGGTTTAGGACTAAGGCAGAACATAACTATCCCGTCATTGGGATGGAAGACAGTAACGGGATCTTGATGGGGTTTGCTACCTATGGTACTTTTCGTCCTTATGCTGCTTATCAATATTCCGTGGAACACTCAGTTTACGTAGATGCTAAGTTTAGAAATCGTGGTATTGGCAAACAGTTATTGCAAGAACTGATCCTGTTAGCCCAACAACAGAATTACCATGCAATGATTGGCGGTATTGATGGGTCAAACCAAATCAGTATTAAACTCCATCAATCATTAGGCTTTACTCACTGTGGCAGCATCAAGGAAGTCGGGTTCAAATTCGATAGATGGCTAAACCTAGAATTTTATCAATTGATCCTATCAACTCCAGATTTATCTTAGTAATCTTATTTTTTAGATAATTTCATTTTGATTTCATATTCGTCAGTTACTTTTAGATGAATAGCAACACTTGTTCTGTGCTTTTATCAAGACTGGGATTATATGAAGACTCCGCCAAAACTACTAATTTTTCTGACTTTATTCTTGCCTATATCCCAATCTTCCGCAGTTTTGGCTCATGGTGGACATGGAGATGAGTTTAGTCATGAAGATAATGCGACGACTCAACCGACAGGAATTAAGGTAGACGAGGTTACTCAGAAGCGATTGGGGATTATTACTCAACCTATAAGTAAACAATTATTAGATTTTGGCGTTAAAACCACAGGACAAATAGAAACCCAACCCAATAAACAGGCAGAAATTACCGCCCCAACTGCGGGAACGGTAACAAAATTATTAGTACAGCCAGGAGATAAAGTTGACCAAGGGCAAGTGGTTGCAGTTATTACTAGTCCTGAATTACTGGAGTTGCGTACTGAGTCTTTGGATCGCTCGACAGAAGCTAAAGCTAATTTGAAGGAAGCTAAAGCCAATTTGAGGGAAGCAGAGACTAATTATGTCAACGAACAAAAAATTGCCCAGTCAGAAATTGCAGCCGCGAAAACAGATGTAAATATCGCCCAGGATAACTACGATCGCGATCGCCAATTAGTTACAGAAGGTGCATTACCTCGTCGGTCAATGCTGGATTCCCAAAATCGGCTATTAGACGCTAAAACAGTCTCCGCCAGAGCGATCGCCTCTCGTGCAGTCTTAGAAGCCAAAACAACAGTAGAACGTGCCAGGGTACAGGTGGATGCAGCACAATCTCAGGTGGGAATAGCTGCAACTAATTATCAATCGCGACTACAACAGTTAAATACCACTGCCAGCGATCGCGGATTGGTCACGATACTCGCGCCGATTTCAGGTTCTATAGCTCATTTAGAACTAACCCTGGGGGAATCCATTGAAGATCGAGGCACTAAATTAATGACAGTTGTAGATAGCCAAGCAGTTTTAGCCACTGCCAATATT
>JBEANW010000069.1:0-12814 GCA_041165225.1 Cyanobacteriota bacterium
CTCCGATACCTTGTTGATTTTATAGTCAATGATGTTCTTGCTTTCATGATATCACAATAATATTATTACTCTTGTAACAGCGCGATCGCCAATCCTGTAGGTTGGGTAGAACGAAGTGAAACCCAACAATTATCATTTCAATTCATACCAATCAAAGGTTTTTTGCCTAGGGCGATCGCCGATCTCATTAATGCTTATTTGCAAGGTGATCGCCATCAAATTTGCTAATCAGCAGAAGAGTGAAACTGTAACTTGCCCGACTCATTAGATAAATTTTGTTCCATGAATTCTAAGCAGTGATTATGTTCATCCGCTATAATCACCTTTGCTTGATGTCCGTGGCGCATCACCTCGGCGCGATCGCGATATTCGTAGGCAATAATAATCAAAATATCCCCTGGCTGACAAAGTAGAGCAGCTCCACCATTGGGACAAATTTCTCCCGATCCTGATGCTCCTGCGATCGCATAAGTAGACCACCGTTTACCATTTGCCAGATTAATTACATCCACTTCTTCTAGGGAAAGAATCCCCACTCGTTCCATTAAGTCCTGGTCAATAGTGATGCTACCGACATAATTGACATTAGCTTCTGTGACTCTAACGCGATGAAGCTTGGCGTGCATTAACTTGATCTGGCTCATCAATTCACTCTTAAGACCTGACTCTCCTATGATAAACCGTTACGCTGGGTCGAGTAATCTTAGTTATTAGTTATTTTTTAAGTTCAAAACTGAGGGACAAACAATTAAGCTCTTTTACGCATTCTACGAGATGTCACCTTAGAAGATTCTACTTTGGCGATCGCTTTTCGCAAGGGCATAATCCGAATCCGACCATCAAAAGCATTTGCCTGATAAACTTTGTGCTGATTGAGGTCTAGGGCAGTCATCCAGCCACTATTGTGATGGTATGCTCCTGTTTCAATATCTAACCAACCTTTGCCAGCGGCAATCTGTCCTGGTTTAACTCCTGGGAGGGTAAAAGTAATAGTATGTCCTGTGACAATCAGCTTGTTTTTAAAGATAATTTGATCACTACTATGAAAATCTTCTCGAATCCAGCAAAACTGTTCTGCACCTTGTTTAGCCAGAGGCATATTTGGATCGACTCCCGCATGAACTAGCCAATAATCTCCCAAATCGAGATATAGAGGCAAGCTTTTGATCCAATCAATATGTTCTTGAGGAATTTTGCTGTCGTAGCTATCCACCGTGGCGTGACCACCGCTATAAAGCCAGCTTTGATAAAGTTCCACCGAGACTTCCCCTGTCCCCACAACATCTAGGAGCATCTCTTCATGATTGCCTCGTAAACAGTGAAACTTATTTCGCATCACCAGATCGACTACCTGGGCGCTTTTGGGACCACGATCAATTAAATCTCCTAAAAAGTATATTTCATCTTCACTGGTAGGTGAAACTGCGTCTAGTAGAGCAATTAGAGTGTCATAGTGTCCGTGTACGTCACCAATAACAATTCGGCGGTTTTTAGTCATACTGGCTGATTTGACAATGTGCATTGTTTCTTGACAACTAATTTTTACTACTAACGGTTATATAGATAATAAAAGTAAATTGTTAACTTACTAGTAAGTATTCCCTTTTAATTCAGGATGCTATACATCAGATTAGAATTATTTTTTGCATAAACTATCAAGAAAACAGATTAAAATAAACGTTTTTAAGTATAAGAGAATTATGATTAATCGAGTAGCCACCGCCAACACAACTGCTACTATTAAAATTTTACAACAGTCCTCAAACCCTGATTGGATCGGCATTGCTCTCGCTAATCTAGATCTGATTTTGCTCGATCATTCCCATTGTGAACGCAAAGCAGCAGGAGCAGCAATTAATCTCATGTTTCGCTATCCTAGCCACCAGAAACTAGTTCGTCAGTTAACGGCGATCGCTCAAGAAGAATTAGCGCATTTTGACCAGGTAAATCAATGGTTAGAAAAACGTCAGATTCCCCTGGCAGCTTTAAACTCGCCACCTTATTTTGCTCAACTCAAATCCCAGGTACGCCATTCTGAACCCGATCGCTTAGTGGACTTGTTGTTAGTTTCGGCAATTATCGAAGCCCGTTCCTATGAAAGATTAGGGTTAATTGGAGAGTATTGCCCTGATGGAGAATTAGCGCAATTTTATCGTGGTTTGATGACATCGGAAGCTCGTCATTATGGTATTTACTGGCTGTTAGCGGAAGAATATAGCGATCGCCCTACGGTAGAACATCGATTGGTCGAATTAGGGGAATATGAAAGCAGTATCTTGGCAACCATGCATCATGAACCGAGGTTACATAGTTGAGGGTAGTCCCTACCGAATTTTGGGCAGAGGGAAATTATAACTATCGCGATCTCTGCTCAAACTCATTTAGCCAATAACGGTGCCGCCGCTAGCAGTTTTTGAGTATAAGGATGTTGTGGCTGAGTAAAAATCTGTTCCGTGGTATCAATTTCTACGATCTGACCAGAATTCATTACCGCAATGCGATCGCAAAAGAATCTGGCAACCCAAAGATCATGGGTGATAAATAGGTAAGTTAAATCAAATTCGGCTTTTAATGCCAGCATCAGCTCTAAAACTTGGGTTTGCACCGTCGCATCTAGCATACTCACAGGCTCATCACAGATTATTAGCTTCGGGTTGGTAATTAAAGCTCTGGCGATCGCCACCCGCTGTTGTTGCCCCCCAGATAGTTCTTTAGGATAGCGTCGATAGTATTGGGCGACAGGGGTTAAGCCGACTTTTTCCAACATGGTGATTACCTGTTGCTTCGCTTCCTTGGGAGTAGCCAGCTTATGAATCAATAGCGGATCAATAATACTTTCTCCTACCGTCATCAGAGGATTAAGGCAGGCGTGGGGGTCTTGAAACACCATCTGTAGCTCTCTTCTTTGACTCCGCATCGCAGAGGGAGCAAGGGTAGTTAAATCCTGTCCCAGAAATTCAACCTTCCCCGATGTGGGTTTGAGCAACTGCAAGATTGTCCGCGATAGAGTACTTTTTCCACAGCCTGATTCTCCTACTAGCCCTAGTATTTCCCCTGGGTATAAATCGAAGCTGATATTATCTACCGCTTTAATTTCTGTGGCTTTAGCTTTCGAGAATAGTTGCTGAATTAAGTTTGCTTCTAAAGAAAAATACTGTTTTAAATTCTCCACCTTGAGAATGGGCTGTTCTCGTGGGATGCAGTCCCCAGGATCTTCCTCTACTGTTTGCAAATGCAGCGCGGCGTTCAGTAAAGACTTAGTATATTCATGCTGAGGGCTATAAAGAATCGACTTAACATCCCCCACTTCTACCATTTTTCCTTGGTACATGACCGCAATGCGATCGCAATATTCTCCTACCATTGCTAAATCGTGGGAAATCAACAGCAAACCCATGTCTCGCTCACTACATAGCCGAGTCAATTCCGTCAAAATTTCCACTGAAACCGTCACATCTAAACTGGTAGTAGGTTCATCTGCCACAATTACTTTGGGATTGAGCAACAACGCCAGAGCGATCGCCACCCGTTGACGCATCCCACCACTAAATTCATGGGGATATTGTCCCCAGCGGTTCGCAGGTATTTTAACTGTTTCGAGAGTTTCCAGGGCTAGTTTCTTAGCAGCGGATTTAGCTAACTCAGGCTGATGAGCTTTAATCGTCTCTAAACAGTGATCACCAATGGTCATCAAGGGATCTAACCGCGTCATCGGATCTTGAAAGATCAAGGCTACCACTTCACCCCTAAACTGGCGCAACTCGGCTTTATTCAATTCAAAAACCGATTTATCTTGAAAAATAGCCTTCCCCGACACTTGACTGCCTTCTGGCAACAGACGCATGATCGCCCGTCCCAGAGTCGATTTACCACAACCTGATTCCCCCACCAGTCCCATCTTTTCCCCTGGCTTCAGCTCAAAAGAGACATCATCTACCGCCCAGATCGTTTTTTCTTGGAGTCGACGAGGGTATGCAACTCTAAGATGGTTGACTGACAATAGGGCTTGAGTCATAGTCTGAGTCATGGTGTTTGGCGTTAGTCCGAATTAGTCTATCGCATTGTAATCAGCTATTAAGTAAAATGGCTATGTTGTCAGCTTTCCTAATCACAAGACAGAGATTTCAGTGCTGAAGATGTTACCAATGCTTAGTATTTCTTTAACAACCTCAAATTTAGTTCTTAGTTCTTAGTTATTCATCTAATAATTTTTCCTTAATCATCTGTTAATCTAATATTTACCTAAGATGATGTTTGCTCAAAATGTTAGTTACAGAGTGAGTAGCACCATCAAAAATATTATTAATAGAGGCTAGATTAAATGCTATCACCAGTAAAAACTGTAGAAATATTTCAATCATCTCCAGAACCCCACTCTGTTAAGGCTGGAGATGTGATATTTACCTCTGGAGATGCAGGCAGCGTGATGTACGGCATTCTAGAAGGGGAAGTCGAAATTTCAGTTAATGGGCAGGTTTTGGAGACAATCTATCACGGAGATATCTTTGGCGAGGGGGCGTTAGTTCATTCTGATAGCAAACGCGCTTCCACTGCGATCGCCAAAACTGACTGCAAGTTAGCTTTCATGGAACGGAAAAACTTCCTCTTTGCCGTCCAACAGACTCCCATGTTCGCTCTCGAAATCATGCGGAGTTACAGCGATCGCATTCGTCGTTTAAGAGAGTCCGTCACCAGCGATAATTGAACCACGAACTTACAGCTTATAGCTTACAGCTTATAGCTTATAGCTTACAGCTAGTTTACTTCCCCTTCTGAGAAGTTTTGGCTTGTTCCAGGGCGATCGCTTTAACCGCTTCAAAAGAATTCCGATTAGATGTGCCTTCAATCGCCTTAACCGCCAAATTCTGTACTTGCTGTAAGGAACTATCAAGCTGTTGGGATAATTTCTCGACTCTGCTGGCTTGATGCTTGATCGTTTGTTCTAAGGATTCGATTCTTAACTGATAGTTTTGTCTTTCCCCTTCTATTTCTCGCTCTCTGAGATCTGTTTTAACTTTGGCTTGATAAGCACCGATCCCTTTCCCTTCTTCCGTACCCTGCTTAACTTTGTTCTGTAGCTCGGATTCAAAAGCGATCATCTTGGCCGCTGCGGTGGCATATTCTTGCTCTTGTTGGGCAATTTCTGCTTCTTGCTGCTGCCATTGCTGTTCTATTTGCTGAAGTATCTCGGCTAACTCTTGCTGTTTCAGTTTTTGTTGTTGTGCATGTTCTGACTCATCTAGATTTCTTCCTAGCTCTAGATTGTACTGATATTCTGTCAGTTCTCTTTGGCGACTTTTGCCATAGTCTTCATTCCTGGTGGCAACCAGTTTGTCATGAGCTTGCTGCTCTTTCGACCATCTTTGTTCTAGAGCTTCAATTTCTTGACGATCTGTTCCTTGCTGCTGCTCGTATTCGGCGGTAAATTTTTTGCTCGATGCCTGATATTGGTCGAGGAGAAAATCAATCGTAGACTCATCAATATCCGTAAGCTGGTGTAAATTTTCTAAGTCATGAGTCTCGGCAGCGATCGCTATTTTAACCGCCTCTAGCTCCGTTGCTTCCGCAATTAACTGCTCAGATAAGTTGCTCACTGCTCCTCCAAAACTCCCCTGAATTTTTTCTAAGGATTGAATTGTCTTCGCTAAGTCTGGATTCGTATTTTGACCTGTTTCTGTTTCTGTTTGCGTTTCTGTTTCTGCTTTTGGCGTGATTGTACTAACCGCAAGAGAATTAGCTGCTAAATTGCTCTTGTTCTGTTGCCCAATTTCCGCTTCCAAGATCTTGTTCTGTTTTGCTAAATCTTGGTATGCCGAGAGAATCTCTGCCTTACTGCTTTTAGAATTAATACTCATGTTTGATTTAATTATTAGTGTTGATAGTTATTGAAGCTAAAAGCCAATAGCTAATAGCTAGGGCGAAGCCCTTTACTGATTCTGAAACGCTTGCATAGCTAAATTCTGTGCTTGAGCATTGGCTTCCTGAAGTTGTCTGGTGATTTCTGCAACCTGTTCTGTCTGATGCTCAACGATGGTAGTTAAGGATGCTATTTTCAACCCGTACCCCTGCTCCATAGCTGCCCATTCTTTTTCTTTTAGCTCTGTTGCTACTTGATACTTTTGCTCCGCGTCTTTGATTGCTTTACCCTTCGCTTTGCCATATTCTTCTTTGAGTTGAGTCTCAAAATTAGCGATCGCTTCCTGATGCTGAGCAAACTCTGCTTTGTGTTCTGCCAGATATTTTTCTCGTCTTGACCAGTCTTTAGCTTTAGCAGCCTCTAATTCTGCTATTTCTCTCCCCTGTAGCCGTTGATCTGTTTCGTACTGATCCTGCTCAATGGTTCTCTGTCTGGCTAGTTCATATTGATAATCTGCCGCTTCTAATTCTCTTTGTTGGATGCTTGACTCTGCTGCTTCCTGCAATTTATTAGCGAATTCTATCTCCTCTATCGACCACTTCTTTTTGGTCTGAAGGATTTCGCAATCAATAGCCTCTCGAATTTGCGTGGTATTAGCCTGTAAAGTGGCTTTCTTTGCCTGATGTTCTTGATTGAGAAGATAAAGTGCATCCGCCACCAAACGCACTTGTTTTAATCGCTCTAAATGTTCTCCTTCAATGGCGATCGCTTTTCTCAGTTCTTGGAGCTTATCAGATTCACTAGTTAATTCTTCTGCTAATTCACCAACAATGTTGCCGAAGCTTAACTGTAGAGCTGCCATCCCATTGACGATGTTATCAACCGTATAGTCTCTAGTCTTAACGAGCAATACTTGATTTTGCGTTTTGGCGATTTCTTCCTCTTTTGTCGCTATCTGGGATTTATTTTGTTGATACTGTTGCAGTAATTCACTGAATGCCGTGGCGATCGCTTCCTGATTATTATTTGCCCTGATGATCCTCACTTTTCTCCTCCATATATTACTGCTGTTCTAACTGAAAAACTTTTATATTGATTTAAAAATCAACTTGAATCATCATAACCATAATTGATTTTTAAGTCAACTCTTTTTTTTGAGGAATCAGGACAACAAAAAGCAGGTTAATAATGATTAGCCTGCTTTCACAAAATATTGATTTGAATGTATTGATTTATAAGGGCTAGAGTCGCTAGTGTCTAGACCCCAAAAGATTTTCCACAACCACAGGTTTGAGCGGCATTAGGGTTAGTGAACTCAAAACCACCACCAATCATCGCGTTGCTGTAGTCTAAAACCAAACCATAGAGATATAACAAGCTTTTTGGGTCGCATACAATTTGAAACCCATCGTAATCAAAAACTTCGTCGCTGCCGCCGATCTGCCCAGGTTCTTCAAAATCCATCATATAGGACATCCCAGAGCAACCCCCTTGACGAACTCCTACACGGAGACAAAGCTCTTTACCCTGTTGTTCTTGCAGCATTTTAATGTGCTTAAAAGCTGTTGGGGTTAGTTGGATTCCTCTTTCTACTGTCTTGGTTGTTTGTGTAGCTTGTGTCATCTATTTAAATAGCTCCTATAAGATCAATTCTTCAGTATCTAGATATTTACGATATTTACGTCTCTATATTTTAGATTCTTTATTTAGATTAAGGATAATAATTAATTTAATGATTGAGGAGGGGGGAATTAGTAAACTAAATGATCAAGCTACAGTTTAAAAACCAAAACTTAAAGAGCAGTTAGTTTCCTAGCCCCCCAGAAAACACTATTCGGTTAGGCTGCTGACACTAAGAGGAACTAAATCACCGTAGATTGTGAATCCTAATAACATGGCTTCGTCTTCTTGAATCAGCTTGCCAGTTAGGGCGCAGCTTTCATCTTTACGAGCAGTTGCTTCCATTGTGGCGCGAATATCAGAGCGGGCGAACTGAGGGCGATAGTCCCCAGACTTTTGGTGGACATAGTTCCAAAGAATATCTCTAATTAGAGCTTGATAACCTTGATTACCAGAAAGTTCTTTGAGCTTGTCTTTAAGACTCCGCTCCAAGCGAATACTGGTAACTTCCATTTCAGTCGTTGACGTGCGAGTTAGGGTTCGCATATTTTTTTTCCTCTAGATACTAGACATATACGGTACTATAAGTGTAGTATTAAAAGCGCAATTTGAAAACCCCTTCCAATAAATTTAATGTTGTTTTTATCAATTGCTTCTTCGATCTTTAATGTAGCGTGTCTTAACAGTTGTTTGCTAATGAGGAACAAACATCAATGTTGTTTTAGTCAAGAAGGAAGTAACCCCGCATACTTATCAGAATCAAGACGTATAGAGAGTTATAACCAAGAATTAGTCAGGCATTACCCTCTCAAAAATGATGATCAGCGATCGCCAAAAAAAACTTAATAGCGGGGCAAATTTACCCAAGATATTCAAGCTAAATTAACAGCTTATTTTAACAAAAATTAACATGCCTTGCATTCTTGACCATAGCTTGCGGGGTTTTTTAATGTTAATTTTACTTATAAAATTCTCATATTTTTCTCATAATAAATTAAAGAGGTGAATCAAAGTGAACAATTCTTGAGTGATTTGTGTCAATGCCAAAGCCCAAAAAATAGTTAACAGTTAGTTATGGACTAGTTCAAGCCAATGAATATTTACGAACCTGAATCTAGAGCAGGGACAACCAACCTTACCTTAGAGAAACGAACGACATCATGCTAAAAATCACATATTTAGAAGAAGGAATTAACCTAGAGTATTTAGAAGAATCCCTTGAAGTTTGGAAAGCAGATCGCATTTTAGTTAATTTGCGTGCGGGGGTATGCGTTCATGTAGAATCAAGCATTGCCAATATAGTGCTAGCGATGAATTCTGGCATTCATAGTTTACTTCAATTAGCTCAAAATCAGCCAATTGAGTTAGTTCCTTGTGATGAGGAGTACTTGGAGGTTAGTTTACTGGGTACTTGGATCGCTCAAAGAAAAGATAGTGAAGAAGGAGTCTTTGTTTGCGAGCTAAGTCAGGAAATCGAATATTGTCTATACAGATTGTGGACAGTTTCTCAGGTAGGAACGTCCGTAATTAACTAGTTAATTAACTAATGATTTGAATTTTGTTTGAGCAGAAGAAACTGATTAGCTCGGAAAAACGAGCATTTGATTGATTTGGCACGAGAGTTTTAACCTGATCAATACTGTCTTGATTCAGATAAATAAAGACTTGGTTGCTTAGAATCTGGCGTATCTGGGGTGAGAATCCCGCAATTTCCTGCTCAAATCTGGCTTGTCTTTCCTGTGCTAAATTGACCGTGAAGCGAGTCATAGCCAATAATTTGGCTCTAGTCAAATTTGGCGTTAAGTCTTGTTTAGAGGAGTTAACGAGATCGCTATTTAAGACTAATTCCAGAAAATAGGGATGATCTTCAAGAAAGACTCCTATTCCATCTTGAACATATGCGGTTGCTCCATCCATGCCTAAAGCACCTAAATCAGCTAGAGCAATAATGCTCCCAATGATCGAGATTTTTGTTTGAGAATCGTAAAGATAGGGTTGATAGATCGAGTGGGACGAAAAAGTAGTTTGTGCTTTACTCCCTTGAGGATCT
This sequence comes from Cyanobacteriota bacterium, assembly GCA_041165225.1. Taxonomy (GTDB): domain Bacteria; phylum Cyanobacteriota; class Cyanobacteriia; order Cyanobacteriales; family Xenococcaceae; genus Waterburya. The sequence goes on from JBEANW010000069.1 coordinate 9,528, forward strand.
GGAATACAGATCGTGGCAATAATGGCATCCCGAATAATTTGTTGCTCGCGATCGCTAAATAGTAATGAAGGATCAAGTTTTTCGGTAATCAAAGCCTGATTAAGACCTTGAATATACCGTAACAGTTTGTTGGCTGTTGCTGTTTCGCTAGAACCTGTCAGCCTTTTACGGGGATGATTCGGTGCAGTCGGTTCAAATATTTGCACCATGTCGTGAGCCAATCCACAGATCCCAATCAGACTTTCTAGTCTTGTTAGCTCCTGTGGTGTATGACGCTCCGTTAATATTGGTTGAATTGCTTGAAAAATTTGAATAGCTCGCCGTCTTACCGTCAACCCATGATCGAGATTGTGATAGTAAAGCTGTTTATCTTTGGTTTCTTGGACGATTTCTCCTTGGACATATTGCTCTACTAGTTGAACTATGTCCTTAAAAGAGGCTGGTTTTTGCTCCCATAATTTTGGTGTCATAAACAGTCGTTACGCAACTTGGAGTTTAGGGATTCAGGGAGAGCAAAGTTGATTTTAATCAGCATCATGAAAAATTGTCTTTCCCCTTCCCGAAAAAGAACCAACGTGTACTCACAAGAAAGATTACGCAAATTCTACATGACTATATTTATTTTTGCCATAATTGAGCGATCACTTTCTCAGGCGGAATATCTTGCAAGTCACTGGTATCAGATGAGATTAACGAGCAGTTTTCTTTGGTGGCAGGAACAGTATGGTCATTTTGGTTACTAGCTAAAGCAAAAGTATACGTATCCGTCGCGATCGCTAGCTGCATTGCCATCCCGCTGGTACAGAGGATGAGGTTTGCCCCTGCAATAATGGCGGCGGTTTTTCCCACATCTGGAGGAGCGATCGCCTTAAGATTACCATTCGCCGAAACCATCGTCGTCACCCAATCTTGGTTGGAGTCAGTTTGCAAGATCACTATAGAGAGTCCTGTTTGCCGTTGTTCCATATCTTGAATGATTTTTTGCCAACTAGGGATGGGATAGGAACTTGCTGCCGTCGCTGATCGCTCATCCCACAGCACAACGTAACCACCGTCCATTCCTCGTTTTTGCTGTTCCGATTCCGCCCAGCGTATATCCTCCGTCGGGACATTAATGGTAACGGGAGGGCAAGGGGTCTGAATACCTAGTCCAGTGACCAAATCATGATACATTTGCGCCTGATACTGCTCTGGTTTACGAGTCACAACAGCAGATAGGTATATGGGAGAATCATCCTGATAGCCGACTCTAGCGGGAATACCATTGAGCCAGAATAAGAGTTTAATTCGCCAGGTTGTTTTGAGACTAATGAGGGCATCGTACTCGCGATCGCGCACCGTCCCCAAAAGATTGAGGTAATCGGCGAAACTGTTGCGGTCTTGAAAATCAAACACTAGAACGTCATCAACGTTTTTACAAACTCGATAAGCTTTTTTCGAGCGGGGTTCGACTAAAACATCAATTGACGATTGAGGATACTGCTGCTTAATAGTTTCCAGGGTAGGAAAGAAGAGAATTTGATTGCCAATATCGCCAGGCACGAGGGCTAGTACACGCATTCTATAAAGATGATATAGTCCTTAGTTTATCTGAGGACAATTTTAGTAGATGATAGAGCTAAAGCAGATTATTTTTTAGGAAAACATCATTAAATGCACTTATTGATTCCCGCAGCAGGTATGGGTCGCCGCATGGGCAGCAAGCGCAATAAGCTCTTATTGAAACTCCTGGAAAAGCCTTTACTAGCATGGAGTTTACTAGCGGCAGAAAACTCGAAAACTATCGCCTGGATCGGCATTATGGGACAGTCTGAAGATTTTGTCGATTTTAAAAATATTTTGCAGCAATTGAACTTAACTAAAGCAGTTAAGTTGATTATTGGTGGAGATACCCGTCAGGAATCGGTTTACAACGGTTTACAGGCTTTGCCAGAAGATGCCCAGCGAGTATTAATTCACGATGGAGCAAGGTGTTTGGCGACTTCGGAACTCTTTGATCTTTGTAGCGAAACATTACACACCTGCCAGGGATTAATTGCTGCTGTCCCAGTGAAAGATACCATTAAGGTGGTGGACTCCCACGGCGTGATTACTGATACCCCAGACCGTAGTAATCTCTGGGCGGCTCAGACTCCCCAAGGATTTGAAGTGGAGTTACTCAAACGCTGCCATGCTCAAGGGAAAGAGTTGGGTTGGCAGGTGACGGATGATGCTGCTTTATTTGAAAAATGCAACCTTCCCGTGAAAATTGTTCAGGGAGAAGAAACCAACCTTAAAGTTACCACTCCTGTAGATTTGGCGATCGCCGAATTTATTTTGCGCCAGAGAGCGAATTTATCTAATTGAACTTGATTAAAACAAAACTTACTCAAAAATGTCTGTAAATGATCGTGATTTAGATATTGATCTAGCTACCTACATTGACCATACTCTGTTAAAGCCAAGCGCGATCGCTGAAGAAGTTAAGCAAATTTGTCAGGAAGCGTGGCAATATAATTTTCCTGCGGTATGTATTTATCCTGCTGCGGTTATTCAGGCGAGGGAGTTATTACACGATAAACAGCCACATGTATGTGCGGTAATCGGGTTCCCGACGGGGGCAGTTACTTCCGCTGTTAAGCTCTACGAAGCTCAGGAAGCGGTGGAAAATGGGGCAACGGAGCTAGATGTCGTAATTAACTTGGGTTGGGCTAAATCAGGCGAATCAAGCAAGATCTATCGGGAGATCGCCCAAATCTGTGCTGAGACAGGTCAAACGGTGAAGGCAATCCTAGAAACCACGGTTTTAACCAACGAAGAAAAAAGACTAGCAGCAGAAGTTTGTCTAGATGCAGGAGTGGCTTATCTGAAAACTAGTACTGGCTGGTTTGGTGGGGCAACAGTAGAGGATGTTGAGCTACTCCAAGAAATTACCAAAGGACAAGTTGGGATTAAAGCTTCGGGGGGAATTCGGACTTATGACCAGGCGATCGCTCTCATTCATGCAGGGGCAACTCGACTGGGAACTTCTCGTGGAGTGGATTTACTGCGACAACAGAATAGTAGGTGAGTTTGGAGTTCGGAATTCGGAGTTCGGAATTCGGAGTTAAAAACTAAACCCTTTTCCCTTTCCCCTTTCTTCACAGTTCAATGAGTGCGTAACGTCAGTAATTAATGAACCAAAAGTATAAAGCTACAGGAATTGTTTTAAAAGGTTCATCCTTGAAGGAAAACGATCGCCTGGTGACGGTGTTGACTCCTGAGTATGGATTGATTAGGGCAGTAGCGCCAGGAGCGAAGAAGTATAA